>NZ_JASCAN010000017.1:0-108215 GCF_029967775.1 Enterobacter sp. V89_11
TGCCCCGAAATCGCAGAACATCCGGTTTTACCTGGCTGTCGTTGATATCCAGAAAATAGCGAGTCTGCCCGTCAAAAAGCGCCAGCCAGTTATCCATTATGTCACTCCTTTACCGGCACGAGGCTGAGCCAGCCATCACCCAGCTCGATGGTCCGGGGCTTGTCCGGATCGAGGTCGTCACGGGTCAGTACCAGACGCCAGCGGTTGTCCTTCTGATCCGGTCGGTTAAACAGCCCCACCACCGCCACGAACTGTGCGTCTTCATCCATGGGCATATTCAGAGAAACGCTGCCGTTGGGCATCACCAGCAGCTCTTTTGATGCCAGTACATCGTCCTTAAGTACCGTATCGGCATTGCGCAGCAGCGTCTGGTAATCGGCGGCATCAACCGCTTTCCGATCCCTGAGGAGATAAACCCGCACCATTGTTGCCAGCGGCGTCTGTGCGGCATCGGCGTTAATGGCCGTGCGTGGGGTAAAATCCAGATGCACCGTTTTAATTTTCTTATAGAAGATGGATTTCGTGATGCTGACCGTACCGTCCGTGACGGTCTGCGTCAGACCGCAGCCTGCGAGTAGACCACAGGCAATAAGCGTCAGCGCCCACCAGCGGGTTACTGTTGCCATTCAAAAGTTCCTTTATTGAGAGAGGGAATACGTGATTAGTCGAAGCGGTAACGTCCGTCTTCTGCGGGTTGCAGTACAGAATAGTGAAGCCCTTCATAGCAACCCAGGTTGATGGTCAGACTTTCCCGTGGCGTATTGAGTTTGCCTTCCTTCAGACCCAGTAAACCGGTTCTGCCCAGCTGTATACGCCTGCCCTTGCCCAGACGAGGCTCAGGGAGCAATCGCACAGGCACGGTGAGGCGCACTCGGGCGTCACTGCGGTAGCCGAGGTAGACACGCAGCAGGACCATCAAATCGGTATGAAGGACACCACCAGGTAACCAGCCTTCCGCCTCGTCAGGATCCGCTGTCTCCAGTGACACCAGGACCCGGCTGCATGCTTCTTTTGCGGTTTTACCCAGCGTGGCTCGCTGCGAAAGACGGATCTGGCTCCCGATACCCAGCCCGCTACGGTTATCGATATGCACCTTAACCGGATCGGGTTCGGTGATAATTGTCCGGGTATTCGGTGCCAGCAGGCTCACCAGGGCCCGGATGCCTTCAGCATTGCGGGTGGGTAATCGCATGGTGCCCAACAGGGCCAGGAAGCGTGAAACCGGCGTTGCCACCTGCTCAGCCGTGCCCGGTATACCAAGGCCGACCAGCCCCAGCAGACACTGTGATATGGCATCGCGGCCACCTGCCTCGAAGGTCGCCGGATAGGCGTATTTTCGCCAGATCCGGTAATATTGTGTGGTGATCCGGTGGCTGAAAATATCCAGAAATGAGGTGATCGCCTCGTGTCCTTCACGGCGCTGCGCAATGTCGTCCAGGTAGGTCGTCGGCAGAGGCGAATCCACGCCATACATGCCGAGGAATGTGGTGCGGACGGTCGGTGGCAATGTCGGTTGGTCTTCGTCGTTCTCCACCGCTTTCAGGGTACTGACCGGAAAACCCATACCAGGCCAGGGCCTGAAACGCACCGGATCGTCGCCCGGATGGCTGGTGGTACCCAGTTTCGGGGCGTCCGGATTTTCCTGCTCCAGCAGTTGGCAGAAACGATAGAAATTGGCCCGCCAGATATCTTTGTTAAGGGCCAGGGCCAGCGTCAGCCCGGTACGTGCTGGCTGTGATTCTCGCGCCATCTCAGTCGTTTCCCTGTCGGTTGCAGCACCAGCGTGAGCTGATTAAAGAGGTGAATATCGGCATAGAGCGCGAAGAACCGGTGCAGCATCTCCCCGAAGAGATTCACATCACCCTCGCCTGCAAAATTATCCATATTCAGCGTGACCTCAATGTCCACGCCCCGGAGCATAAAGCCCTTCTCAAAACGGCGGATCAGGGTGTGCTTCACGGAGACGATTGCTTCAAGCCGACGGCGGTTCATTTCATCGTCGGTCCAGTCATAGAGCGCCAGCGTCCCCCGCAGGACTTCAGGGTTATTCATCATGCTGAGGAAGTTTGATCCGAGGTGACTCATCACCCGCCAGTGGAAACGGTCGTTTGCCGGTGGATACAGTGGCATGGTGGGGGCCGAGAGGTTCAGTACCCTGACGGGCACTTTGCCTGCTTTCACGGCCCTGTCCAGTAGTGTGCTTTCCAGTGCCTTACGCGGAAGCTGCCCGTTGGTCCCGGTTATTCGCATCGAAAGGGATTCTGGTTTATCAGACAACTGCTCCAGCTCGAACGAGCGGCCCCCGAGAATTAACCATGTGTCATACAGACCAGAGGGGCCGCGTTTCACGCGGGTATGGAAGTAACGCTCAGGGGCATCGTGGCGCATCATACCGCCCCGGTGGCGGAAACTGGTGAACGGTACATAGGGGTGTTTGCCATTCTTCACCGCGCCGTGGATGTTATCGACGCTGTAAATCTCGGTGTGACCATCCTGAAGACGCAGCGGCCTGAGCAGATATTCATTATCGAGCGGATCCAGGGTCAGCGGGTCGGCTTCCAGAGTGAAGAGATTAATGACCGGTGCACAGTGCAGACGGAAGTTTTCTGTCTCAAAAGGCAGATCGGATGACCAGGCTTCACTGAGCACAATGTCGATTTCAAACCAGGTGCTTGTGGCAGAAAGCCCGATGCTGTCGAGTCCACGTAACTCAACAAACATAAACTTCGGACGGAAGCTGAAATACTCCAGCAGCAGCTGGTAACCGCTAAAGGCGGTATCGGCTTTCTTCCACAGTCCATCATTGTCATCAAAGCCCATGGGTTTGCACCAGCCATCGAACTGATGGCGTTCGATGTAGGTCCCGGCGTGACGGGCATACATGGCGTGAACACGACGGGTCATTGCCAGATGCAGCGCATAGCTAACTGGACTTTCTGCATTGAGGAAGATGGCGACCTTGTCGATCCCGGCTTTACTCCAGTCCACTTTTTCAGGGCATTCGAAGCGCAGACGGATAACAGAGCGGCCATTGGTTTCAGTATGGAGGCGGGCATCTGCAAGGTGCAGCGGTTGTAGCGGCACATCGCGAGTCGTCCGGTACTGACAGGCGGTTTTGTGCGGCCCGACAGGACGAGACAGAACGGAGAAGCCTTCAGCCAGCATTTCGGCCTGACGCAGACTACGCCAGTCAGGCGAGAACTCGACGATGGCCAGCGACGGGATGGTCCGCATATAGTGTGGCCACAGCAGGCTCACCAGACCTTCGGTCAGCTCTGGCAGGTCGTCATCAAGCTTTTCACGCAGACGGCCCATCAGGAAAGCAAAGCCTTCGAACAGGCGTTCCACATAAGGATCGCGGGCGCCGGGTTTATCCAGATTAAGCATCGCAGCACGATCCGGATGAACCCGGGCAAACTCTTTACCGGCTTCTCGCAGGTAGCGCATCTCTGCTTCGTAATAGCGCAGGGTTAAATCATCCATATAAATTATAAATCCCGATAGATTGATTTTATTTAATTAGGTTCTTTTGCTATGTATATTTCTGACTTAAAATCATCTTGATAAGAATATGAATAAACAGAAAGAATCAGATCTTCTCCGTCATACTTTATATAAAATGGATCTAAAATACCTTCTACGGGAATAATCCGCTTTGTTGTTTTATTGCCAATATCGGTTTTCCAGATGCAACCTAAAGCGCCGCTATTATCAAAATAAAATGAATTGCTGTCATCTCCCCAGACATATTGCCGTGTATATCCAAATATATCGTCAGTGATAGAGTTATCCGCTTTGTCTGCAAAAACATTCAAACCCAGGTCCGGACGATTGGCCGGAAATACGTACATACCTTCATCTGGATCTTTAACGTTACCATCACTTGAAGTAAGTCGCCATTTGCCATCAGGTGATATCAATGAAGCATTGCACTCTGAGCTGCCACAATACCCAGCCCATGGTGTGGTTTTTTTTGTTAAGGAATCAGCTTGCTCTGGGGATATATCAGAAATGCCTTTTTCGCCACTCGGAGATATAAATAAATAATGATAGTCTTTATGAGTATCATCGCCAATAGAAAAATAGGCTAAAGCGTTTCCTTGTGCATCTCTGGCACGGGATATTAAATTTATATTACCGTCATATTGTTGAATGATGCGAGGGTAAGTATCGTCCTTAAGCTCTACGAGCAGTGTAGTGTCTTTATCCTGGTACCGCCCGCTAACAGAAATGTAAATGTATAAATCATTCTTAATTATCTGGTATGTTAGTATTGACGATACATTCTTGCTCTCAAGATTAATTCCCCCCTCGAAGCTTTCAGAAGAAAATATTTCTTTTACATGCCATGGAGAGTCAGTTATTGTAAATCCGGATTTGGTCTTAATTGGGGCATCCAATGCTTCGTCCAGTTTGTCGCCATCGCGATTAAAAATATCATTGACATTCTGGAGGGTGTTGCTTCCTGACAGATTTCTATTGCGTATTAAATAGCTGTTGGTAATACAGGTTACATCACTCTTGCAATTGTTTCTCTCTTTTAGCCATTCATTTTGACGCTCAGACAGGCTTCCATGGCTTAAAGAACTGTCATAGGTCTTTTTGAAAAAATTGTTTAGAGCACTGTCAAGCCCTGATAAATACTCATTGCTACATATCGTTTTTTCTGTCTGTGATAAATTTACAAGGGAACAATCAAATCCCGCAGATACTGCAACGTTGCTACCAGAAAGAAGGCATAAAGCCAGGGCAATAAAGCGAAAACGCATAATATTCCTTATTTGTATCCATTCAATATTACTGGCAAAGTACCATGGCACGGGCCGGGTCAATGGCGATCAGACCTGCCAATAGCGTATCCATCTCAGGCATCAGACGGGCTTTATCAGATTCGCTGCGACCGGCTTTCATGCGTAGCAGCTTCAGGCGTCGGGCCTGGACTTCAAATAACAGAGCGGGCTCCCAGTCTTCCAGCGTCAGCAGTGGCGCACGGGTCGTGAGTTCACCAAGCAGGTGAAGCGCCATATCGTTTCGGCCATACTGCTCTGCCACCCGGGCCATGAGCAGGCGTATCAGCCAGCGATGGCGCGGGGTATCCATCCCCGGTCGGGACTGGAGCCAGGCAAGCGCTGCTTCAGGCCCTTCAGTGTCTCCCTTTTCCATGGCTTCGGACTCAAGAAGCAGCACATCGTCCGCCTGACCATTAACGACGTTAGCGGATTCATCGCCGTACAACAGGCCCTCTTCATTCACTTTTTCAGCAATCCAGGCAGTAGTGACTTCGTCGGCAAAGGGAGTGCCGTCATTCCATGCCAGCCCTTCAAGGCCCGGGAGGCGTTTAAGCAGCAACCGCAGATCGAAGAGGACAGAGTCTGACCAGGTATCCCAGGGCTGACCCGCATGGCTGAGCCCCTGCCAGAGATACCACTGGAGATCGAGCCAGAAATGATTCACGCCTTCGCAATACATCTGGCTGGCCTGCTCAACCAGCTCGACCCAGTTTTTCTGAAGGTAAAGGCGCTTCAACTGAGCTCGATACTCGGGTTTAGGCGGTACCAGGCGGGTGCGCCCGCTACTGTCCAGCGGAGGGATCTGATCGACCGTATCCCACCGCACGGTCTTTATCAGTCGATGAGAAGCCAGCCAGCCCTGCGGCTGCTCGCTCAGCCAGCGGGAAAGTAACTTTGCCTGGTCGAGTAAATCGCGGCCAGATTTCACGGCTGACAGCTGCGGAGAATCAGAATGGGCAGGTTCACGCCCGTGCTCATGCGTACTGCTGTTCTGGGGGACCAGCGCTTCCATGCCACCCGAACGTGCCAGACGGTTTTCAAGAGCGGTACAAAGGCCTGCAAAAGACGGTTTCTCGGCTTCCGGCCAGTCAGCCACTGTGGATTCAAGCAGGCTGATGACGCCAGCCGTCAGACCGGCATCATTGCTGTCCACCTCGGGCCATAACAGCAGTGCATCAATCACTTTTGCACTGTTCAGCCACTCCAGCGCAGCTTTTCGGGCTACGGGACGCCGGGGATGGCATGCCTGCCCGTAGCGGGCCAGCATCGCGACAAGCAGCAGTAAGCCTTCGGACAACCCTTTTTCACCGTCGCGGCTGAGTCGGGCCTGCACGTACCAGGTCACGACACGAATGTCTTTGGCGCATTCGCAAAGACACTTCTGGGCCAGCTCACACAATAACGCTGAATCGGTACCTGAAAGCTTGTTGATCTCCTCACGCATCAGCTGAAAATTATCATCATATGCGGGATCGTCCCCGGTTTCTGCCCCAAAGGTGAACGGGTGCAGCCAGTTATCCCAGAGCGACAGGGCATCATTTGCCCGCGAGATGAGGCGCTGCCTTTCTTCCTGCCTGGTGGCGCAGGCGGTTAACAGTTCTTCCGGTGAGCTCATTCTTTTTCCCGTTTGTTTGTCTCTTTTATAAACCTCACGACCGCGTCCAGAGAATCGTCGTCCTTACCATTGACGATTTGCGGTAGCTTCCATTTCAGCAGCATACTTTTCTCCTCCCCCTGAGTGGGTTTGGCCTTCCAGTAGCTTCACCAGTGGGCTTTTCTGACATGGGGACGAAGGCGCCGATGGGGCGCGGAGGCGCTGTCCCCTGGTGTACCTGGCGCTGGATTATGCTTCAGCCAGTCGCTGAGCCATGCGCGACACTACCGAAAGGTCATAAACTGGCATGGGGATAAGGATTCAGTTTCGTGCCATCGGTTCACTTTGCTGCAAATACCCAGAGACCAGCCTTCAACCTGTTTTGCGAAAGCCAGTGCCGGGTAAATTTTCCCGCCCATCATTATTGGCGCTCTTCTCCGCCAGCTGCGACGCTAAAGATAGTGTCGGGCAGCGTGAATCCCTGAAGTTTCAGCAATGCCAGGGGACCTGTACCGAGCTCGCTACGCATCACAAACTTCAGAGGGTTGCCATCGGCGGTGATCCACACCAGTTGTGTACGGCTGGCGTCAAGCGGAGTGATGAGAGCCTTGTCCAGCAGGCGAATGAAACCCCAGTTGCCCTGGTTACTGGCATACAGCTGCATGCCACTGTTCACACTACGCCAGCTGAGCGACACGCCAGGATAGTAAGTGTTTCCAGGCCAGGTGAAGCTTTGCCAGCTTTCCATCTGATTGAAGTAATCCAGGTTCTGCTCATCGAGAGTAAGCTGCACTCTGGCAACATCCCGTGAAGGACGCGCCATCAGTTCGAAGTGAACACCCGCATCGCCCTGAGAAAACACGATATCTGACAGTTCCGCCAGCTGATTAATCGCCCGGAGGAAATCCGGGCTGACAACCATCCCCTGACTTGCGGAAAGGTCAACGACCCAGCGATTTCCCTCCTGGTGGAGGATCCCGCCAAGATTCGTTTTCAGGAAGGTCGTGATTCGACCCGAGTCGCTACGCAGGAACTGAGCCAGCAACGGCAACGAGGCATCGCTGCCGGTGGCTTTAAACGGATAGCGTCCCGCAAAGGCCTTATTCCACTGTTCGACAATAGTCGACTGCCAGCGGGCATTGAGGCTTCCCGCTGCCGGGGCAAGTACCTGCCGCCAGGCCAGATCAAGCGGTTGCACAAATAACGACTGGCCAAATCCATTCCACTCCTGCCCCAGACTCGCCGCAACCAGACTGCCATAGTCGCGGGTATCGGTCAGATCGATGGCTTTGCCCTGGAATACTGTCTGGGCTAGCATCTGCGACATGGCCTGCGGATCCGGGGCGCTGGTAACCTGCTGGAGTTTCAGGCGTACCTGCGTGACGCGGGCAAGCCAGGACTGGAAACTGAGGTTACCGTTGGCACCGGTGCCCTCTTTACCTTCCATCAGCCCCATCAGTGGTCCAAACACCTCATCGAGCGGCCCTTTTGGGCCCTGTGCCTGTTCAATAAACTGTCTGGCATTTTTTTTCTGACCGATCAGCTTTTTCGCCGAATCGACAATCGAATCGGCCAGTGCCTCGCCCTTTTGCCCTGTTTTGCCCTGCCAGGCCAGCGTGTTCATCAGTGCCACCAGCGGCGACTGACGGACATCGCCGATCAGGTTGAGCTGGGCAATCGCCTCAGAAAGTGACGTGGCTTCCTGCCACTGAATGCTGTTGACCATGTTCAGCCAGGCATTGCCAAAATCGGTAAAATAGAGTTCAGTCAGGCGGGCTTTCAGCGCCTCCGGGGAGATATCGCTCCCTGTCTGGTGCGTCTTATCCGTCAGTACCCAGTCAATTTCATCACGGCGTGTCTTGACGACCTCGTTAATCGCATCCTGAACCTGCTCTTCCCAGGCCTGACGCGTAAACATACCGGGGACGACTTCGTCAGTGCTGAATACCGTTGAGGCATCGGTGTCGCCTGTCATATCGGCAAGCGTTAAATCAGGCCAGTTGCTGGCCACGCGCTTAAGCATGTCCTGATACAAGCCAGATTCTGCGTTACGCTGACCTACCTGCTTAAGCAGGATCTGACGGACCGTACTGATTAATTCAGTGTCAGGCTTAATTTTCCATTCCGGATGAGCCGGGAGGTTTTGCGCATAAAAGCCCAGCAGTTTCGGTGCGATGTCCTGCCATATGCCATCCGGCACATTCTGGCGTTTCGGTAAGGCTTTCAGCACGTTTTTTGCCAGCCAGCCTGCGTCCGCTTTGTCCGGACGGGCCAGCATCAGATAACTTTTGAGCACGTCGTAGGTATGCTGTGTACCCTGCATTCGGGCATCACTGGCAGGAGGAAGTTGCACAAAGGCATTCAGCTGCTGCCTGAGACTATCTGCGGTGACATCCCTTATCAGCTGTGCGTTACTTTTCGCATACAGCGGCCAGAGTGCGGCCAGCGTGTCGCTGTCCTGATTAAGACCAAATCGGGTATACCATGGAGCGCCGGTCGCCTCACGGTGTTGCAGACGGGCAATGGCTTGCTGGAGTACGAGCTGGTTGTGCAGGCGTTCTGCCAGGGGTTTTGTGGTATCCGCTGCCTGACTCGCCGTTTCCTGTGCCTGATAAATCTGGGTACGGTTAACGATCAGGGACAGCAGTGTACCGGCCCCCCACAGAACAATCAGGGAAAGCAGAATTAACCGCAGCATCTTCAGCCAGTCGAAGCCCAGCTTTCTGCCGCTGACGGCATCACAGTCATCAATGACAGCTTTCCAGGTCGGTGTGTCGAGGCGTGTATTTGGTACCGTTCCGGCAACGGCCAGTTCGGGGCTGAACATGACACCACGTAAACGCCAGGCCGCAGATCCCTGCATCAGCCCGCTGAGTAAAACAGCCAGACTGGCTTTCAATTCGTGTTGAAGACGGGAAGATAACTGAAGCAGGCCGTTATGTGCCGGATTATTCAGTATCTGTGTTATACCGGCTTTTTGCAGGCGCTGAGACAGCGTAGTCAATGCCTTATCCGCCTCTTTTACAGTGCCTTCTGGTCCGAATATCACCCCTTTCGCAGTCGTTTCCGCGTCCTGCTGAGCACCTTTGGCTTTGTCAGTCAGCCACAGCCAGACAGGAGCCTGCCAGCCCAGCTGATGATCGGCTTTCTGGCGGCAACGCAAGAAAGCATCCCGTTCGCTATCCGTCGGGAGGGCTGAAGTACTCATCACCTGAATAATGCCATCAATCGGCTGGCCAGATCGCAGGCGCTTCAGTTTTGAAAGGAAGATCTCATCCGGGAGTGACTGCGCATCACCGCCATAAATCAGCACGTTGCCGTCGCCTTCCTGCCAGAGGTCATAAGACAGGCCCGGGGCCGCTTTCTGGACGTCGTCCGGATTACCCATCACCAGCAGGATTCGCACTTTACGCTGCCAGCGACGGCCATAACGGAAACGGAGGTGCTCAGATACGGCATCCTCGCTGAAGACAGGCTCTTCTTCATCATCTTCGCTCGCAATGGTGCCTGTTGCCGGGGCGACCATCTGAGCCTTTTTCTGACCCCAGTGGAAATACAGCCCCGATTTACCTGCGAAGTCGAAGGCCTTCTCAATCAGCCAGCCGAATAAAAGCATCGCGGCAACCAGGATGGCACTGAACGTGAGGATCCGTTGCCCGTCATACGGCCCAAACCCCGTGACCAAGGCGACATTTTCCGGAAAGGCATAAAAGAGAAATGCCACGATAACCGTCAGAAAAAAGGCGACAGTCACAACGGAGCCGATGAGTGTTTTTACTTTTACCTTAGACATTTTTGGGCGTTCCCTTGCGAACTTCTTCTTTGGTGATGACCGCTACCCAGATGTCGTCTTTGTCAGCGGCGGGTTGTGCAGCGATAACCTGCACTCCGCGCTGTTCAAAGGCTGCATCAGCAAGCGTGATGGCGACCCATGGGGCACCATGGCCGGTATAGCCCAGCACGGGATCGATACTGGAATTGTCTTCTGAAAGGCTAAATTCAACACCGCTCTCTTCGCAGGCATTATTCCAGCCGCTGCCCGACGTCAATGTGGGACCGGAGATCCAGCTTCCTTTGAGTTCATTGGGTAGGGTCTTCGCCCAGAGCAGCGCCCGGTTGAGCGTCTTTGTGAGTGTTGTTTCTGTTCCCCTTTCGGGGCGATGAAGGCGAAGCGCATCCGGCCAGGCATGGGCTTTGCGGTTGCTTAATACCACCATTGAGACAGCATCAGCATCTTCTTCCCGGGGAGACGCCGGTAACGACAGCGTGATGGCAACCAGAATGCCTGGGTTGTCCCATCGCTTGTCCAGCCAGGCATCAAACGCCCCCAGCCCTTTTCCAGGCATCAGGCGAAAAATCCTGCCCGTCTTGAGTGAGAGATCGGCTTTTAGCTGCTCTTCAACCAGGGGATGCAGGTCACTGTCACAGTCCAGCATCAGCCAGCATGGCAGCTCTGGTGGAAGTGGCTGAACGATTACATCCACACGCGTGGTCAGCTTAGTGACTGCTGCTTTGAGCGCTTTCGATAAATCCGTTTGATATTCTGTTAAGGCCGCGTACCTGACCGGTTTGTCACATCCTCTTGGGTGCGAGAAATCGATAGCGGGAGCGGCGAGTTTCATTACTTCCAGCAGATCGTCGGTTTTGTTTCCGGCCGGAGCCTGGATGTGCGTACCGAGGATCCAGCCGCAGCGCTGACCGCGCAGAATTTCACTGTCAATAAGCGCTTCTCGCTCAACATTACGGGACTCGGCTCCCACCTGTTCGGCTTTATAGGCAAACCGGCGTAAACCGAAAAGAAGCCCCCAGGTGCAAAACGGAAGCCCCATCGCGGTGAACCAGAAGACAAATCCTGTTCTTTCTGACGTCCAGCACCATAGCGTGAGTGCTATGCCCCCCAGCATGAGAAATGCCAGGAACAGTACCCAGCGAAGAGTGCCGGGGCGAGCTACCTTAGGGGCCTGTTCAGGGATGGCATCCAGCCAGACGGGCATAATCAGGCAACCTTGGCAGCGGCAAATGAACTAATCAATGTGCAACCACAGGCACATTTGTGACCGTGAAAGGCTACCGGGATACCATGATCAAGGTAATCAGGGTTTCCTTCTACGATGGTTGTAGGGCCATGCCCCGGAACCGGGCAGGACACTTTGTCGCCTTTACGGGCAACACCGATACCACCGAATTTCATCGTATCGGAAGCGGTCAGGACCGAGCCGCCGTGAGTGGTTTTATCGCCTTTACGGATAATCTGGAGCATTATTAAATTCCTCTTCCTTGTCTCTTAACTAATTCATCATTATTTAATTCCCATGTCTCAGTTGGGATCTTTTTATCCGTGCCGTCAATAGAGATTGAAGGGACTTTTATTATGAATGTTTCTGGGCCACTGGTTATTGATGGGTAATGCCCGCCACAGAAGTCAATTGTCTTCAGATGTTTGAATTTCTCATCATCCGTTTTGCTAAACACATGTAATGGGCCTCCATCGCATGCATTCCCCATTGGACTATCAATAAATATTATTATTTGTTTGCTGGCTTCGTACAAATATGAATGCGACCATACTGATGGTGCGCGATAAAACTCACACTTGTAACCATCAACAAGTTCGTCATTAATTTTTATGCTACATGTATTATTTTCTGAAGACGTGTTTATCCTTGGTGTTTCATCTGCAATAGCAAGACTATTAAATGTGATAAAATACAGAGCAATAATTGTGTTGGTCTAAAGCCCATTTGACTAGCCTAAATTAACATTTATTACTCAGTTAGGGTTGAGTTTATTAACTCAACCCTGGTCGCCCTCTGATGCATGCTGTATACGAATTTTACTACTGTCGCTTTCTCGTTATGCCGGAGCTTTATGAGAGGCTCATTGGTTGTTACACCCTTCCAATGATTCTATCAATTTCACATATCTACCATTATTAAAATTAAATAAGGCCGTTTTGCATACAGGACTATCACTCTTGTTGATTGAGATAGATTGACCGGTTATTGCAATCATAGAACTATTTTTATAAGCATCCATCTCAAATGGAAGGCCAACAGGGGTACCATTATCAGAAATATCTGCATAATTATAACCACCATTATTATCTGATGGTAGTGTTGCTACAACTTCCCCTGATAGTTTATCAATAACCCAGCCACATACCCAATTATCACGAAGGCATTCTCTACCATGACCTCCAAAGTCTGTATAGATTCTAAAGTGCCCTGCAAAGTTAACAGTTTTTTTTAGTTGCTCTTGGGCTGCATTTTTCCAGTGTGGCGAGTAGTTTTTCTGCTCTTTATTAAAGTGAATATTTTGTTCAAATGGACCGTTGCTTACGGGAACCAGGTAGTCAGTAAACTGAGGATTAGAACTGTCTTGTGAGTATGCTCCAAAAGACAAGAGCATACATGACACAAAAAGCAAAAATTTGTTTGATTTTTTATTGCATCCCATTTTTAGAATCCTCAAGTAATTTGAAGCATAAATTAACCTCATAATATTCAGTTAAGTTAGATAGAAGAAAATCAAGTCCTGATTCTGGACTGTTACTCTACTTTTTCATCCATAACTATGCTTTTGATTTCATCATTTTTAAGAGCAAATGACAGTTCGTTATTTTTAAATTTATATGTCACTTTATTTTTGTCTAATTTCAAAGGATTTCCATAGGCAGCAATTATATTTTGAGTTGTATCCCCTATGGTAATGCCTCTTCTGGTCATGTATTTTTTGTTGTTGACGGTAATTGTCGTTATTCTATAAGCGTCGTAATCAGTTCCTGTCTGCTGGAAGTTGATGTTTGATGAGCGAATTGAAAATCCACTCCAGAAGTTATCAAAATATTTATACGTTTCATTCCCCGCAGTAATAAAATTACCTGAAATTCCAATGTCAGGTTGTTTATTTACTTCGCAGTCTCCCCATATTTTATAGAATTGCTCGTATGAACTACCTAGCTCGATATTTTTATATGGCGAAATAATGACAAAGTCGGACCTTGACACTTCCGGTGGAGAATTCGACGATTTAGATGGGACAACAACTAATGTTTCAGATTTTAGCCAGCCACTTACAACAGTCCCATTTTTCCTAGTGTACGTTCCAAATGTGTAACCATTACTTTTTAAATAAGAGTTAAAATCATCCCCTTTAATCAAAAAGAGATCTGGTAACTTATGTTTTTCGGATGGCGCAGAATAATAGAAAGATTTATATTGAACGATGTTTTTATTTATGAACTGTGTCTGAGAAAATGTTTCCCAATGTTCGTCGCAATTTGCAAGTGCAGAACCTGACAATAAAAAAAGAAGCATTAAAGAATTGATTTTCACAATGAAGAGTCCTTATAAACTGGTATGTCAAAGGTAATATTCGCATCAGGGAATAAATCAAACATTTTTTTCATGTCATTTTTTTGGGCTAGTGCCCAGTTAATATCCGTAGCATACTGTCCTGTTGCAGGTGCTGCGGGGTTCCACCTCATCTTATATAAAGTATTTTTTGAGATTCCTTTTTTGTTGATGAAATTTTCGGATATCCATCTTGCTCCGCCATCAATGGCTTCATCAACAGAAAACCAACCCTTATTGTAGGCTAATTTTACGCCATTCTGAGGGTTGCTATTGAAAACACCAATCCCATACATGTTGTATACAGTTCGTCCATTGTATTCCTTGCTGCCATTCGCAAATGGGGCTCTACCATTATTGGTTTCAAGTAAAGAATGGGATACAAGATACACTTCACTAACGTGATATTTTGCAGCTGCTTCCAAATATATGGATGCTTTTCCGGAGAGAACTCCTTTACCGTCTAAAATTTTCGCAAGGTCATTTTCAGTCAAGCCAGAAGGTGCTGAAAGGTCAACGAATTGATAAATATCAGCGCCATTTATATGTTGCTCAGGGTTCATGTAATTACGAACCTGAGCTCTGGTAACAGCCCCCGTGTTACCGTAAACCGGACGATTGCCTCCAGCCAACGCCATTTGCTTACTTAGGGCTTCATCCAATGTACAATCATAATTGGTATAAATATAAGTAAAGCGGCTAATTTGTTTCAAACACCCTAAAAATTGTAATGGATGCATATGCCACAACGAAGGTCCCATTTTCTCAGTGGTCACATCCTGCATCCAGGCCATTTTATCAAGAAAATCTTCGCTATATTTCTTCCATTCTGGGGCTTCTTTTTTCAGCGCATTGAGGAAAGGTTGCCAGATAGCATCACCTTTTTTGAAGTACCAGTCGCTTGGATGTTTTACGATTGTTTTCTGAATAACGTCACGATAGTCGGGATTGTGAAGTGCTCTCCAGTACTCCATTGGCGAATATCGGTCACTTCCGCTGTCAATTTTATCCAGTAGACGCTGATAATTATGCTTCACGAGAGCATGACTGGTTCGCGTATCATCTATCGCGGCCTGGTAGAGCGAATCGATGAGGTTACGGAAGAATCCAGTAGGCTGGTTTTTCCCATCCAGGTAATCAAAACTGGTAGGCTCTGAGGTTTCAGTTCTGAAGCCTAGTTTCGCCAGATCATACTGTGACAGAAGTTGAGGCTCCGCCTGGCCTTTGGGCACATAGGCATTTTCCAGCCGTAGCTGCCAGTATTCTTGCTTTGTTGAGTTATCAGTTTCAGTTGTGACCTTACTCAACGGTAGAATGCCTGTCCGCGTTGTCGACGTCGAGCCCTTTGCGAAGGTGCCCTTCGCAACATCTTTTGTGAAAAGAGCAAGGCCAGGAGAATACTTCAACCAGAGCGGGTTTTTCTCCCCCACTTTTTCCGGGTTGGTCAGGAACTTCTCCAGATTATCATCCATGCTCGTGCATTCGATATGTACCTGGTATCGTGCCTCATAACTACCGTCTTTTGGTGCCTGATAGTAGCCCATGTGGCCAATCGGGTCACCGGCCTTAATAGCAAATGGAGAACTGAGGCTTACTGTCTTATCGAATACCATGACTTCCTTTGCGGGAGGAAGCAAATGCCGCCACCAGCCTGGACCGGCCCCCGGTGCTAGCTTAATATTGTTGTTATCCACAACAACCCAATAGCGCTGACCAGGTGTGAGGGTACTGCTGGTTTCTTCTGGTAATCCTTTCAGTGTTACAAGGCCATATTGTCGCTTGTTATTTCCTGTGGCGTTAAGATTGCTGTCTGCTGGGTCCCATTCCACTCTTACCCCTTTAGGCATGTGTCCGGCAATTTGTGGAGAAGTTTTATCTGAAGTCAGTTTCGCCGTCAGCCAGTCCATTTCAGAATATGCTCTTAGAGTATCCTGAATGACCCACTGATTTTCTGCTTCAGCTTCATAAGCTGAATACGGCGCAAGATGCATATACAGGGTATAGAAATGCAGCCCGCTGGATTCCTTCTCTCCCGGTTGAATAAAGTGTTTAACCAGAACAAACGAACCGGAAAAGCTAAGCGGACCTGATTCCCATGCAATCGTCAGATAATCCTTGCAGACACGGTAAGCAACCACTTCCCCGTCAGCCATGCATCGCACAGCCTGCTCACCTTTAAAGGGGACCGGGAAATCTATCGCTTCAAGTGGGGACTTACCACTAAGCGCACACCATGGCGTTGTGGCTTCGGTGATATGGATCCCACCATGCCACATGCCGCTGCGGCCTATCATGTACAGACCAGTAGATTCTCCGCCCAAATGAGAGAGGATCTCTTCCTGATTTTTGAACTCACTTCCCCGGTTATTGGAGGGGATCGGCCAGACAATTTTGGGTAAAACAGACACGATTCACACTCCCTGTCAGTCGTTAAATGACTTGCTGCTAATTTTGCTTTCCTGAGTGATATCCGTCAGGCTGAAATTGGGTGTGTCGTTGGGGAGATTTGCGCCTGAGCCTGGTACCAGATAGTCAGACGTCTTCATAATGAACTCACCAGATGAGCCATGTTCAATGCCGTTCTTACTCAGCCTCAGGTAAGATCCGCCGCCGTTAAGCGTCAGTGTTTCAGGCGTGCTGATAATAATTTCGTCTTCACTACTGGTCACCGTCAGCTGCTTTTCAGAAAACAGGGCCATCGTGTTGTGCTGAGCCTGAATCTCGATGTCACCCTGGTTGGCAACCAGCTTCGCCCCGTCTTTATGCACAAACAGACCAAGCGCTTTTTCAACGCTCACGGACAAATTTTTCATCGCACCGACATCAAGATGCTGCCCTGCATTGATCATGGTATTGCGGGTACTGCTGAGCTGAAGGTGTTCACCTGAGGTAAATGCCACGCCCTGTGGAGCACTCCCCAGCAGGACCGCAGACTGGAGGTCTTTGATTTTGTCGGTTACGAGGCTAATCTGGGTGCTGATGTCGGATACCAGGGCACCGGCTGCTTCAGCGGCGCTGTTCAGGGCCTGCATCTGGCTGTTGGCCTGGTTAATCTGGTTAATCGCAGGCGCCATTTCCAGAACCGGTCCCTGGGCTTTGGCCTGGGCATCCGCCGTCAGGAACAGCCCTTTTGCCGCACGTACAGCGCCATGTTCATCCGTTCGCAGTTCAAAACCGGCCCCGCGCTTTTCACGCTGGCTGTTGACCAGGTGTCCCATGTTCAGCTGCGTTTTGCCGTATTCCGTCGCGAGCTTGATATGCTCTTCCTGGCGCTTATCCTCCATCCGCAGCTTATTGTTCGCCGGAGTGCGCCAGACGTTCCGCGTATGATTGTCACTGGTGACGTGGTCCGGATGTTCTGAATCATGCAGGGCATAAGCAATGTAGGGACGATCCGGGTCTCCGCCGTCAAATACGATGGCCACTTCCGTTCCGTCGATAAGCGGGGAGTGGAATCCGTAGGTATCACCGGCATAGGGTTTTGCCAGCCGAAGCCACAAATAGGCATAGCCCTGTTCCGGACTGTTGCGGTCGAAGTCCAGTTTCACCCGGTAGCGCCCTTCCGGGTCGAGCCAGGAGTAGGTATCGCCTTTCTGAGTGCTTTCCACTCGGGCCGGAAGCGAGCCGGATATGACCGGGCGATTAAGTAATGCCGGACGCCAGCAGACGGTTTCGCTGTAGGGGATGCCCTCAAACGTCAGCGTAAAGCTACTTTTGCGTGAACCGCTGGTGCGTACCGTGGTGATGACGATACCGCCTTTTACGGCATCGGGTAATGAGCCGTCCGTTTCCAGTACCTGACCCGGTGCCAGATGAGGGCTGGAGGAATGACCTTTGACGTGATACTGCGCGTTCAGAATGCGTTCGTGACGCAGACGGGCGAAGTATGCCCCGGTATCTGTACTTTCAGCGTCACCTGCTGTCAGGAAGGGTTCCGCGTAATGATACGTTTCCCCGGTGGTGATCCCCTCTTTGCTGAAAATACTTTCGGCGCTGTCCTGAGGCGTCAGTGCATCACGGTAGTTGTAGTCACGGGTGGCCACACTTCCGCTTACCACGTTATATGCGGTCTGAATATCCCAGATGCTCTCCTGCCCGCTGTCACTCATCCCGGCCTGGTTGCGTAATGGCAGCGTGACACCAAATTCATATTGCTGCTGGCTGTCCTGAAAAATCACCACGTCCTGCTCAAGACGGCTGTCCATTTCATAGCGCCAGTAAATGCCCACCTCCGCCAGCAGGCGCTGGATAAATGCCAGATCGGTTTCCCGCCACTGGGTAATGAGTTCGCGGGCCGGATAGTCACGAGACAGATGGAACTCAAAATCAGGACCTTCAAGTCCGTGCTTACGCAATACCCGTTCAACCACTTCTGTAACTGACTGATTGAGGTAGATTTCGCTCCCTTTTGTATAGTCCAGAAGGGCGATACGGGGAACGATCGTCAGTGCGTAACGGGTCTCATCATTCGAGGTGGACACGCGCCGAAATGACTTAACCACGCCGAATATCGTCCGGACCGGCAGCGCTGGTGTCCCGTCAAACACGGGTGTCTGGAAAGTAAATGACGCCGGTTTCAGCAGTAACGTGTCGCAGGCGATATCCCCAGAGGTGCAGGTCACCGCCACGTCATACTGCCAGGGCTGGCTGAGTGACTCCACCGCACTGAAGCTCACCACATCCAGAAACTCAGTGCAGCCATGCACGTCAACGCGGTAGCGTGACTGGCCCAGCAGTTGTTGTATCTGGCTGTTTGCCTTGCTTATTAAAGAATCGGTCATGACGCCACCACTTCTGTATTTTCATCGAAGGCCAGCACAATGCCCTCTTCATCATCCCAGGTCAGCTGTAGCGAGGAAGGCTTTTGTTTTGCTGCCATATGGCTTAGTAACTGCTGGCTCAGAACCGGCAGAATCTGCTGATTAAGCAGGCTGTCCACGTTGCGGGCACCGGTATCCGGTAGCAGACAGGCGGTTGTCAGCGTGTCGATGAGGCTTTCGCCGATGTGAGTGGAAATGCCGTAGTGGCGTTGCAGCCGCGTGCTCACCTGTGCCAGCTTCATACCGACGATGGTACGCATGGCATCCGTTGCCAGTGGGCGGTATATCACCGTCTGGAAGCGAGCCAGCAGCGCGGGCTGGAAATGATCGCGCAGGATCGGGCGTAACAACTCATGCAGATCGCTCTCAGTGGCTTCTGGTTGCTCTTCCAGCAACTGCATCAGCGGGTCACTGCCCAGGTTGGACGTCATCAGGATCACGGTATTGCGGAAATCAATTTCACGCCCTTCCCCGTCGCGCATAAAGCCCCGGTCAAACACCTGATAAAACAGGTTCATCACATCCCGGTGTGCTTTCTCCACTTCATCCAGCAGCACCACGCTGTAGGGCCGCTTGCGCACAGCCTCGGTGAGAATGCCGCCCTGGCCGTATCCTACATACCCCGGTGGAGAGCCTTTCAGTTGCGAAACGGTGTGCGGCTCCTGGTATTCCGACAGGTTGATAGTAATGAGCGATTTTTCACCGCCATACATAACGTCAGCCAGCGCCAGTGCGGTTTCTGTTTTACCCACTCCGCTTGGACCCACCAGTAAAAACACACCCTGCGGACCGTTTTCCGGCGTCAGTCCGGTTTTTGACGCTCTCAGGCGCTGGGCAATGGCATTCAGTGCAGGACTCTGGCCAACCACACGGGTTGCCAGCTGTTCTTCAAGCGTCAGTAATTCGGTTTGCTCGTCCTTCATCAGCGACGAGAGAGGAACCCCTGTCCAGTCGGCGATCACGGTCGCGACGGTGCGGACATCAACATCCAGACCCAGCAGTGGACTGTTATTCTGAATCTGAGAAAGCTCGTGCTGAAGGGCGGAGAGTTCCTCCTGGCGGCTGATGTCTTCACGGCAGGCTTTCAGCGAGTCGGTGAGCTGCTTCTCGGTCGCATACTGTGACTGAAGGGCCATTTTTTTCTGACTGAGCGCCTGGGTCCGTTGTTCAATCTGCGGCAGACGACTGGCATCAACACTGTTTCCCAGCGAAATATCTTCCAGTAACTCCTGCTGCTCCATGCCAAGCGCAGTCAGTTCAGCCTGCAACCGGGTAAGCTGTTCCGGCAGCGTGTCCAGGCTCATCCGCACCCGGGCTGCTGCGGTATCCAGCAGGTCCACTGCTTTATCTGGCAACTGGCGTCCGGTCAGATAACGACGGGACAACGTCACCGCTGCGCGGACGGCATCGCCGGTAATATGTACACCGTGGTGTTCGGCATAGCGTGATTTCAAGCCACGCAGCATCAGGCAGGCGGTGTCATCATCGGGCTCATCAACCTTGACCATCTGGAACCGGCGCTCCAGGGCTGCGTCACGTTCGAAGTACTGCTTGTATTCACTCCAGGTGGTGGCAGCAATGGTTCGCAGTTCACCGCGAGCCAGTGCAGGTTTCAGCAGGTTGGCAGCATCTGCCCCGCCCGCCTGATTACCGGCACCAATGATGGTGTGTGCTTCATCGATAAAGAGCAGCACCGGCACCGGGGAGTGCTGGACGGCGTCGATGATATTCTTCAGGCGCTGCTCAAATTCACCCTTTACACCTGCACCCGCCTGAAGCAAGCCCAGATCCAGTGTCCTGACGATGACAGGCTTAAGACTTTCTGGCACATTACCTTCAGCGATACGCAGCGCCAGTCCTTCAACCAGGGCCGTTTTACCCACGCCGGGTTCACCGACCAGGATCGGGTTGTTCTTACGGCGTCTGGAGAGAATGTCCACCATCTGACGGATTTCGTTATCACGTCCAAAGACCGGGTCAATCTTTCCTTCCCGGGCACGGGCGGTCACATCGACCGTAAAGCGATTGAGAACGGACTCTTCCTGTGAAACGGCAGGCTGCGCACTTCCGCCTTCAGCCTGGTGTTGTGCTTCATGCTGTAACGGTGCGGCCCGGCCAATAATGCTGACATTGCCAGGCTTCTCACTGAGCGCAACGTCATGCCGCTCATCCGACTGGGCTTCCAGCAAGGGACGTAACCTTTCCAGCTGGCTGGTGGTCAGCGTCATCAAAGGCCAGAGGCCATCACAGCGTGTCAGCCCGGACGTCTCAACCATGGCCGCGAGCAAATGTACGCTGCGGACCTGCTCATCTCCGGCAAGCGTGGCGGCAAGCCAGGCCTGTTTCAGCAGGGTCTGGAGAGACGCTGAGAGCTCCGGTCGGGTGCGGACAGAACGTGGCTGTGCATCCAGCCAGCTCAGGAGTGACTGCCAGACGGTATCCATATCCCATTCATAACGGCGGGCGAGAACGGTCAGATCACCTTCGCCCTGCTCCAGTAATTTTAACAACCAGTGCTCAGGTGTGATTTCTGCATGCGCACGGGTCTGGCATAAAGAGGCTGCACCTTCCAGCGCTCTGGCGCAGTAAGGGTTAAGTCGTCGTAACAGGACTGCTGAATGATGTTCCATGTCGTTCCCTCGTGTTCAGGCACGCTACCGCCCCTGGCCGTCAACCGATGCCCATAAGGTTCATGCCGATAAATGGTGAAACTGCTCTGCAAAGCGTCCGTCTGGCAGGCGCTGTGCGGAACAAAATAAAAGGCGGACAGAGGGAAACTGTCCGCCTGGTTTTTACGCGGTGGTTCTTTCGTTCCAGGAATCGGAATGAATGATGTTGCCGTCTTTGTAGGTCCAGGTGATTTTTTCGTAGCGCAGTTCGATCTGCTCAAGGTGGTTATGCTTCTCGAAAGCCGCATCCTTGATGTCGTGCATTTTTGGTGCAACTTTCACCAGCTTGACGTTTTCCAGTTTGGTGTTGAAATACTCAACTTCCTGACCGGCATCGTTGATCTTGTACCACTTGAACTCAGCAGACTTCAGGGTCTGGCCCGTGGTCACGGCTTTGTACAGATACGGGCTGGAAGAGTCGATTTCCTTGGTAAACAGGAACGGCGTGTGAATGCGGGTTCCGGTCAGCTTTCCAGTGTTGTTATCAGTCGGGATATACAGTGTGTGTTCCTGAGCAACAACTTCGATGCTTCCTTCGCGATCTTTCACATCTACAGAGCCCTTGATGTCAGCGCCGCCATCGTCTTTCAGCCACAGATAAACTGGGATTGCCATGTTTATTTCTCCATTTCTTGAGTTGAAACGTCACGTACATCCTGTGACGCATGTTTTGAGCCTGGCAGACGACAGGCGTCAGCCTGCGGTACCAGACTGATCTCGACACGCCGGTTATGCGCACGGCCATCAGGCGTATCGTTTGAAGCAATCGGTCGGCTGTCGCCGTAGCCCTGAACGGCAAAGCAACTTTCCGGTACGTCCCCGGTATCACGCATCCAGTTACGGACGGCTTCAGCGCGTTGTAAAGACAAGGTCTGATTGAGCTGTATGCTACCGGTATTGTCTGTGTGGCCGCTGACCACGATCAGCCAGCCCGGTTTGGCTTTGATCCCCACCAGCGCGTTGACGAGTATTTTGGTTGACCCCTCTTTGAGCGCTGATTTGCCGGAATCGAAAAGCGACATGCTATCGAGACGAACTATTTTCGGGACCGGTTTTGGTTCAGGGGCAGGTGGAGGTGTCCAGGTATCAATGGCCTGCTGCAAGGCCAGCCACAGGCGTTGTCCCGGGTAATAGCCCAGGCTGTAACGTAAAGGCTCTCCCTGCCGTTGCCAGCGTTCAAGCAGGAGTGCATCCTGTTTCAGAGCAGCCAGCGAGTCTGCTTTAGGACGGTAGTGATTCATCGGGATCGCGTTCCAGCGCTGTAAATCGGCACTCACCTGACGGATGAGGTCACGATTATTGAGCGCGGAAATACCCAATGCGGTCAGCGCGCACAGCCACATCAGCAGCACCAGGCGGCGGGTACGCTGCCCCCCCTGAACGGTTGATGCAAAAGGTGCCAGAAGTGGCAGAACGGCATCCGGGAAAAGGGTTGCCAGAACTGACTGACCGGGCTGGCGGGAAAACTGCAAGCAGGTCCGGGCACAAAGCCAGGTGGACCAGACTGACTGAGCCTCAGGATTGACCACGCCGAGGCGCATGGCCACGGAAAAAACACGTACAGGCGGCGTTAGCCGGTCCGGTTTCTCTAGCTCATCAGTCAGCGTATTACGGATAAAGGAAAATGCCTGGCTGACCGTTGGCAGTAGCAGGATATTGTCTTCCGCCTGCTGCCAGTCAATAAACGCCTGAGGCGAATCATTAACCGGACAGACTATCGGCTTGTCACCGCGAACGATGATCCACGGCGTTTCGGGCCCGGAAAATTCGGCATTCACCACAACCGGCAGTGTTAAACCCGTCAGGGATTTAATTTGTTTACACTGCTGGCGGAGCGTTTTCAGTGTGGAGCGCAGTACCGCTTCATCCTGATGTTCATCTGGCAGGCAGCGATACATCACCGAAAGCTGACCAACCTGTCGAGGGAATTGCTTCTGTATGCTGCGGACAACGTCAGTTAACCGGCTGACGTCACCGGCCCGAAGCCACCATCCCTGGGCTGTTTTACGCAGAGGGCCTCCCTGGAACAACGCTTCCAGCATGTCACCACACACCAGTACAACGGGGCCTTGGGTGTCGAGTAATGGCAGTTCAGCAGCCGGGAGGGTAACGTCAGATGTGTGCTCTTCACTCCGACAGTTTTTAAAAACAGTCCAGCCTGCCAGAAGGAGGATCAGCAGAGTGGCCAGGCCTTTAAAAACGTTGCCTGTCGGGATGAAATACCACAGCAACCACAGCAACGTGGCAACGGCTACCAGGGCGTGGAGGACGACCGGAATGATGACTGTTCTACGCATTAGCCATGCAGCTCCGGTATTTGTGCCGACAACAGTGACTGGAGCCAGAGGTGACCACCCCACCAGATAACGCCGGTAAGAATGACGGCGAGCGCTATCCAGAACCAGACTGAGCGCATCAGACTCCAGCGATGTTTCCCCATCCGGTGAACAACCAGAGACAGGTCTGCATCAGGCGGAGAAACCCGTTCAGAAAGGGCTTTCACAACCTCATCACGCTCCGACTGGCTGACCGTTTTCAGGCTGTATAACCCCTGAAAACCCAGCGCTATCACCCTGTGATAGCAGGTTAAAACGGCCGGGTTAGGTGAGGGCTGACGCAGAACCTCTGCAATCCGATCCCACAACGCTTCGCCTGCCCGGAATGAGCCAAAAAAATGGGCCTGAAGCGGCGCTTTACGCCAGGCCACCTGGCCTTCATCAACTTTCGGCTCCTCGCCTTTTTCAGACTTACGGCTCATCACCGTTTCGTCCAGCAAGGCACATTGTGCGTAGGAAATATGCTCCACACTGGCGTCGTCATAGCCGGCACGCTCCAGCGCTTCCCGCACACTTTCAACCTGTTTAACGCATTTGTTGTAAAGCGCAGTGCCATTAAGCGTAACGGCACCTTTTTTAAGCATAGTGACGGTGAGCCAGGTCTCCGTCATCAGCTGGTCGATGTCGATATCCTGTCTCATGAGCGCAATACCGCGAACAGTTCAAGTTCAAGAGCACCAAGCAACTCAGGCACATAGAACATGCACACGCCCTGCTCCTGCATTTCATGCGCAGCGGGGCTTTCCATATCGAGTGCGAAGTACTGGTTTTCCATGCGTACAGGCAACGCTGCCGGGACCCTGCTCACCGGGATCAACGGGATACCCTTAAGTGCCGCGCCATAGATCTCGCTGACATCATCAGGTGAACCTGCCTGACAGAGTGCAGGGAATTTCTCGGCGACCTGCCAGGCCGGGATATCGGAGCGCACAGAGAGCCAGAGGTCGGCCTCTTCACGCAGGCGGATATCGTGGAGGTTGGCTTTCCATGTCTGTCCGTCCGGGCGTGACATTTCCAGGGCAATGACCCGGGATGGCAGACTGGCCTCCAGCAAACCCGTGATCAGGTCAAACAGCGGAGGAAACGCATTGGCCGGTTCCTCGTGGTCATAACCCGGAATGGCGTCAAGATCATGGTTCAGGGAAAAGGTCAGCATACTGCCTGCCAGACGTGCAAGCTCCGCCCACACCTGTTCAGGTGGCCGGGAAGGAAAACGTTCGTATTCTGTCAGCACTCTGGCGTGAGAATTCAGTGCATTCAGCAACCAGAAAAGGGAAACATCGGCGACGGCAAAGTCGGCGAGCCTTTCGTTGCTTTCACGACGCATCGTCATCAGGCGCTGGCGTCGGGAGCGTAACTGACGATTGAGTAGCACCAGACGTTCGCGAAGGACAGGGCTTGCCGCAAAAGACGCAACGGGCGGAATAAAGGACGGATCCAGTCGCCATGCATTTTGTCCATCACGGATCAGTCTGGCCACCGGGCACACTTTCCAGGAATCATTGCTTTCATGGGCAAACCGGATGGTGAAATTATACCGGGCAACGGCTATGGATTCTTCTTCGGACCCGAAGGCATCCTGCAACGTCACCCATTCCTCGCGATAGCGGAGCGGGCGGTCTGCGGTAACACCTTCCTGTTCTACGTTGGCAATACCCGGCTGCATGTGAGGCAGTGCGATGACAACGGTTACGGAATCGAGACCTGCCAGCTGGCTGGCATCTAACTCCCGTGGCCGTGGAGGCAGATCGCTCCTTTGAGCATCAATCAGCGATCCATCGTCCAGCCAGAGGCGTAGCAGCGTAATCTGGATCAGACCAGACGAAAGAAGGCTGTCATTAAACTCAATCTTTTCTACCCCCCAGGGGAATGGGGATGCTAGCGCTGATGCACCGGCACCGCGAAAAGACTCCCATTCAGCCTGCTGCTGGAACTGTTGAGGGGACAGTAAAGCCCCCTCGTTCCACAGTGGACGATATATTTTCATCCCTGCTCCTGCCCTATGCTTTGGCTTTCGGCATCTGGGATACCAGTGACAGATTGACGTCCATCCCTTCTACCTGGAAGTGCGGCACGGCGTACAGCTTCACGCGGAAGAAGCCCGGGTTATCTTCGATATCTTCCACCACCACTTTCGCATCGCGCAGTGGGTGGGACGCCTGCAGCTCATCGCCGGGATCGGTCATTTCCGTCACCAGACCGCGAACCCAGGTGTTCAGCTCCAGCTCCAGAAGACGACGATCCTTAGTGGTGCCGATGTTTTCGCGCTGAATGAGCTTCAGGTAGTGCGCAATACGCGACAGCAGGAAGATGTAAGGCAGACGGGCGTTGATGCGGCTGTTGGCAGTAGCATCAGCGGTGTCATACGTGGCCGGCTTCTGCGTGGAGTTCGCCGAGAAGAAACAGCTGTAATCGCGATTCTTGTAGTAGGAAAGTGGAATGAAGCCCAGATTCGCGAACTCAAATTCGCGGGTTTCCGGGATCATCACTTCAGACGGGATTTTTACCTGATTGCCGGTACCGAGGTCGTACAGATGAATAGGCAGGTCCTGAACGGCGCCACCGGCCTGCGGGCCACGAATTTGTACACACCAGCCGTTGTTAATGAAGCTACGTACCATGTTGGATGCAAAGGCAAACGAGGCGTTGGTCCACAGGTATTTGTCATGATCCGGACCTTTCACTTCTTCGACGTAGTTGAAGCTACGCACAGGTACGGTATCCGGACCATAAGGCAGGCGCCCCAGTACACGCGGCATGACCAGACCGATATAGCGGGAATCATCCGTCTCGCGGAAGGATTTCCACTTGATGTACTCAGCGCGGTCAAAGTAATTACCGATATCTTTAATGGCCGCCACGTCCTCCATGTTGTCTTTCAGGAAGAATTTCGGGCCGGCAGAACCGATAAACGGCATATGTGCAGCAGCAGACACTTTAGAGATGTTGCGCAGCAGGGCTACATCCTGCGCAGACGCATCAAATTCGTAAGCGGAAATCAGCGCAGCAATCGGCTCGCCACCGGGGGTATCATACTCATCAATATATGAATGTTTATACAGCCCGCTTTGGACGATTTCCGGGCAGTCTTCAAAGTCCTGACGCAGGTCTTCTTTAGACATATCCAGTAGTTCAACTTTCACGTTCTGGCGAAAATCGGTTTTGTCGACAAGAGATTTCACACCGCGCCACAGACTTTCTACCGCCTGAAAGTCTTCATGATGCATAACAGCATCAAGCTGACGGCTGATCTGGTAATCCAGTTCCGCGATATGGTGGTCAATCAGGTTTTTATCGAGTTTCTCAACTTTTGAGCCCGCTTTTGTCAGACATTCCAGGAACACCTTCATGCCGGCAGTTAAACGTTCGTCTGCTGTTGCATCCGACATCGCCTGTGCATCCTGCCAGATATCAAGCGCACTTAGCTCAGAGACAGGGTTAAGATTGATTTTTTCAAACAGGGACGCATATACCCCGCCTGCTGCAGGACGTTCAAGCACTACACTCTCGTTACCCGCGGCATTCTCATTTTTTACAGACATCAACATATTCCTTATTAATCCGTTAAAAGCATATGGCCGTTATGGCTGTTTCGGAGCCAGGGCTGAGAGTTCGGCTCTGAGTTCTGCACTTAATGCAGGATCGAGAAGAATTTTTTCCAGCTCTTTTCGGAAAGCCTGGTTATCAAGCAGGTTTGCTTTTAAATCGCGAAGCAAATTGCGCATGGAGAGCATGGCCTTCAGCTGAGGTATTTGCCGCGAAACCTGCTCCGGAGAGAAATCATTAATACTCTGGAATGTCAGATTGATGTTGTCTTCACTGCCATCACCAGCAAGCGTGTTTTTAACGGTAATATTTACGATTGGGGAATATTCGGAAAGTACAGAGTCAAAGTTGTTTTTATTCAGATTAACTTTTTTGCGCTCCGATAGTGGTGCAGTCTCCTGACCATTACTGAAGTCTCCCGCCACCAGTAATTTCAGGGGGAGCTCAGTTTTCTTGCTCGCTCCGCCCGTATGCAAATCAAGCTTTAAATTAATACGTGCCTTGGGTATTTCGGACTGAAAAGAAGAGTTAGACATGGCTATCCCTGTTTTATGGAGTTATAAAAACGGTCAATGCCAGTGAGAAATTAATAAGAAAGGCAAACCCAGCCAGAACAACTTCCAGGCTCACGTCATCGGACGAAAATCAAAACCCCGGAATTAAAAGCGGGCACATTCCATTCACCAGCATATCGACATTGTGTTTTTGAGTATTTGTCTGAAATGAAAAAATTTCGGATAAGACCCAATGGCCGGAGTGTAGGAACGTTCCCCACCCGATCGGAAATCAAAAAATGTAACAAAATGTTTCCCATAGAAATCCTGACAGCCAAAGATCATCTTTCTGATTTATAAGAATTTTCTTGCATACCCCTTTAACCCTTATGAAATAAGGGTGTACAGTAAGTGATCAATTTAATTTAGGGACAACTTTGTATAAAATCTCATCAATCACATGAAATATCTGATTTTGTACTTTTATCAAAAAAATGAAAGGCAGAACGTGCCTGCCTGTGTGAAAAATTGGCGACATTTACTGGCCTTCACCATTTTTATTATTTATTTAAATGGGTCTTATTATTTTCATCAGAAAAACAAATATCACAGGGGATTTTTGCATGTCTCACCCCAGTACTCGTGATATGTACATCTCAGGTATCGTTCGAGGAGTGAGTACGACCTTGAACAACAACCTTTGCTGTGTAGCTTGAAAAAATTCGGAAGGGTGTCGATCGTTCCGTAAGTTATATGCATAAGGGCGTACCTGTGAAGCTGATTCCCTTAGATCGTGTGGCTACATCCGATAACCATGAAAATGTAACCAGACGACTGAATGCTCTCATTGATGAAAACAGGCATTGCAATCGTTATGAAGATGAGATGTTTGCTATTAACTATTTTTAGAAGGGAACGACTCACGTCATTAAACGACCAGAGCGGGTGAATAACCCCAATGACATCATCACTGGCATTATTCTGGAATACCAGGAGCAAGATGTAACAGATGCCGGTTACTAATCCGTCCAGTAGATTCTTAGCCCCACCGACGCAAGCCAGACGGCAATGGCATACTGATAACCGACAAAAAAGAAAAAACCCAGGTCGCATAACGACCTGGGTTTCAAATTTGGCGGAAGCGTAGAGATTCGAACTCTAGAACCCTTTCGGGTCGCCGGTTTTCAAGACCGGTGCCTTCAACCGCTCGGCCACGCTTCCAAAGTGAGGCGCACTATAAACATCTATTAGCGCCTTGTAAAGCAGGAATTTTTCTATTTTTTTCTGCGGGTGCTATCCATGCCCCTTAAAAGCAAAAAGCCCCGCGATATGACTATCGCAGGGCTTTTATGTCTGGCGGAAGCGCAGAGATTCGAACTCTGGAACCCTTTCGGGTCGCCGGTTTTCAAGACCGGTGCCTTCAACCGCTCGGCCACACTTCCTAAGTGAGGCGAACTATAAACACCTCTCCGCATGCTGTAAAGAGTGACCGCATTCGTTCGCTTTAAAAATAGCCAAAACGCGTTTAATCGGTTGAATAGACAACGTATCGGCCATTTTATCAGCACAAAATTCAGCGTTCATGCTCAGTGTTTTTTGATATACATGTCCCTGGTGAAATAGTATCCCAGCTTGTCCGGCGTGAATCCTCCCACCCACGGTTTGACCAGGTGCGTGCGGACATAGTGATATACCGGAATGGCAGGCACATCGCGCGCCAGCAAATCTTCCGCCTGCTGATAGAACTTACCGCGCTCTGCCGGTGTTTTGGCTTTCGCGGCGTTCACCAGCGCCTGGTCATACTCCGGATTGCTGTACTGGCTGGTGTTTTCGCTGTCACCGGTACGGAAGTTGTTCAGGAAAGTGGCAGCATCGTCGTAATCGGCAATCCAGGCGTAGCGCACTGCGTCAAAGTCGTGGGTATGCATCGTATCGAGCATCGTTTTCCACTCCTGATTTTGCAGCTTCGCCTCCACCCCAAGGTTTTTCTTCCACATCGAGCTGGCGGCAATCGCGATGCGCTGGTGCGATTCAGAGGTGTTATAGAGCAGGTTAAAACGCAGCGGATGGCTGGCGTTAAAGCCGGCTTCGGCCAGCAGCTTTTTCGCTTCTTCGATACGTTTATCCATCGGCCAGCTGGCATAGTCCGGGTTCTGGAGCGTCACACCGCCAATATCTGGCTGGCTGATAAGCCACGCCGGACGCTGCCCCTGCCCTAATACCTTCCCGGCAATGATCTCTTTATCCAGCGCCATGTTCAGCGCCTTACGTACACGCGCGTCGTTGAACGGCGGCCGGGTGGTGTTGAATTCATAGTAATAGGTGGCAAGCTGCGGGGAGACATCCAGCTGGCTACCCAGGGTTTTCTTGAGCTGGGCAAACTGGTTGATCGGCACCGTATAAACAATATCGATTTCACCTGCTTTAAAACGGTTTACATCCGAGGCCTCGGAGGTGATCGGCAGATAGGTCACCTTATTGATAACGGTATGTGCGTTATCCCAGTAGCGCGGGTTACGCTCCGCCACGATGCGCTCGTTAACCACCCACTGCGACAGTTTATACGCTCCGCTGGTGACGATATGCTCCGGTTTGGTCCACTTATCACCAAACCGACCAATCAGCACCTTATCCACCGGCACCAGCGACGGGTGGGCCAGCATGGCAAGGAATGCGGCATTAGGTTGAGTCAGCGTGACCTCAAGCGTGGTATCGTTAATGACTTTTACACCCAGTGTATCCGGTGCTTTTTTCCCCTGAGCGATATCAGCGGCGTTAACAATATGCATGTTGCCCGGATAGCTGGCATACGGCGAGGCGGTTTTGGGGTCTGTCAGACGCTGCCAGCTCCAGACCACATCCTGCGCGGTAATCGCGGTGCCGTCACTCCATGTGATGCCTGGACGCAGATGAAAAGTCCAGACGGTGTTGTCTTTGTTCTCCCATTTTTCTGCCAGCCGTGGCTGTATTTCACCAGTTGGAGAAACGCTAACCAGCCCTTCGAAGATATCGCTGATAATATTGAATTCGACATCGCTTTCGACTTTATGCGGATCAAGTGAGGCCGGTTCATTACCGTTGTTTCTGACCAGTTCCTGTTTATCGGCCAGCTGTGTTCCTGCTGGCACGTTAGCCGCCCAGGTCGCCGTGCTGGCGCACAGGATCCCTGCCGTTAACAAAGAGAGTGTAAAGCGCGTGCGTGCTTGTGGTTTCATTTCCTTCGCCTTATTGTCTGTTTTTTGACGATCCGGAAATAACACTTAGCGCTCAAAGTGTAATGACGCAATATTTTTCAGTAACCTATAAGAGCTTGATCTGAATAAATGAAGCAAAGCGTTGTTCATTCTGCTGAAAAGGTTTTCTGAAGAATAAACAACCAGCAGTAACGCTAACGTCCTGAGTAAAGATGGGTAAAACCACTTTGAGACTGGCGCGCCGTTTCCTATTCTTTCCGCTAATTACATCTGTCATAAGAGAGTGACTCATGGATCGTATAATTACTTCTTCACGCGACCGCACATCGCTACTCAGTACCCACAAGGTGCTGCGCAATACCTATTTCATGCTCAGCCTGACGCTGGCATTCTCGGCGATGACCGCAACGGCCAGCACCGTGCTGATGCTGCCGTCACCGGGTCTGATCCTGACGCTGGTGGGGATGTATGGTCTGATGTTCCTGACCTACAAAACTGCTGATAAACCGGTGGGTATTCTGTCCGCGTTCGCCTTTACGGGTTTCCTGGGCTATATCCTGGGGCCCATCCTTAACGCCTATCTGTCCGCCGGTATGGGCGACGTGATTGGCATGGCGCTGGGCGGTACCGCGCTGGTGTTCTTCTGCTGTTCGGCCTACGTGCTGACCACCCGTAAGGATATGTCCTTCCTCGGCGGTATGCTGATGGCAGGTATCGTGGTTGTGCTGGTAGGTATGGTGGCAAACATCTTCCTGCAGCTGCCTGCCCTGCACCTGGCGATCAGCGCCGTGTTTATTCTGATTTCATCTGGCGCAATCCTGTATGAAACCAGCAACATCATTCACGGCGGTGAGACGAACTACATCCGCGCCACCGTGAGCCTGTATGTATCGCTGTACAACATCTTTGTCAGCCTGTTGAGCATCCTGGGCTTCGCCAGCCGCGATTAATCAACAATGCTGTGAACCAGAGCCCCGCTTATGCGGGGCTTTGTTTTTTGGTACACTGCTGCGGTTTTTGACTGACGCGTGAATGACTATGTTGAGTTTTGAAGGTAAAGAGATTGAAACTGATAACGACGGTTATCTGACAGAGAGCAGCCAGTGGAGCGAGCCGCTGGCGGAAAAAATCGCCGAAAACGAAGGTATCGCCCTCTCCCCGGAACACTGGGAAGTGGTGCGTTTTGTGCGCGAATTCTATCTCGAATTCAACACCTCCCCGGCGATCCGCATGCTGGTCAAGGCAATGGCCAATAAATTCGGTGAAGAGAAAGGCAACAGCCGTTACCTGTATCGCCTGTTCCCGAAAGGCCCGGCAAAACAGGCCACCAAAATTGCCGGCCTGCCAAAACCGGTGAAATGCATTTAGTAGCGAATACCGAAGTTAACGTATTCCCGGCCAGGTTGATGGGGTTCGGTTAAAACCTTATCAACCCGCGCGCTGCGCGGCCCACCAGCTTTCAGCCATGCCACCAGCTTTTCAACCTGCTCCGCTTCACCACAGGCAACGACCTCAACGCTGCCATCATCCCTGTTTCGCGCGTATCCCGTGAGCCCCAGCTGCATAGCTTCGCGCTGCGTGCTGTAACGGAATCCGACGCCCTGAACCATGCCGTGTACCCAGGCAATTGTGCAGATTTTTGACATTTTTCTACTCCTTAACGTAGCGTTTTCGGCAAACAGCCATAATGTTGCCGGAAACGGGCAGTAAAACGAGAGCTGGAAAGATAACCACATTGTAATGCGATTTCGCCAATAGGTAACCGGGTTGACTGTAAGTGTGACAGCGCAACGGCCATCCTCACCTCCTCAACAATCTGGCGAAAACTCTGCGACTCTTCGCGTAACCGTCTGCGTAGCGTCGGCACGCTCAATGCCAGGCGGCTGGCAACGTCTTGTGCAGTCCAGGCCCTGGCGGGCGACAGCATGATGAACTGCCGCACCTGCTCGGACAGGTGGCTATTACGCTCTATAAGCAACGGCCCTGCGACGCCGTCATGAAGCAATGCCAGCAAAAGGCCGAAAGCCTGATGCTTTTGTAACGCCTCCGGTAAATCCTGACGCACGGCATGCAGCAGGTTACTCCACATAAATGCCAGCCCCTCACTCAGGGGAGCACAGAGGGAATGTAATTCTGTGCGCGGCCAGGATTTCAGGTAATGCGTTTTAAACTCCGCCAGAAGCTCCGGTGACAACATCAATAAGTCAGAACGAAAGAGACCATTCGCGGGTTGATTTATGATCTCCAGCGGCGTATTGGCGGGAATAATGATCAGCGACGCTTTCGTCGCCACCAGGCGGTTATCGTCCTGAACAATCACTTTACTGCCGTGAGTGATATGGCAAATGGCAGGAAGAAAGAGTTTAACCTGGTGCAGGTGATGCATTTTACTGGCACTCACTTCACCAGCCGTCAAATGTTTATGTTGAAACTGGACTCCCTGCACCATGCCATCCTTATCTGCTGTAGGTAACGGTTAAGCTGGCCTTTGCCAGGACGTGACTGTTAAGCATAAAACCCACCAGCGCGCCGCTGGCATTCCTGTCGACAGGCAATTTATCCACATCCAGCGCCCAGACGGTAAACTGATAACGGTGCGGCTTATCCCCTTTGGGCGGACATGCGCCGCCGAAACCAGAATAACCGAAATCATTACGCCCCTGCACAACCCCGGCCGGTAATGTCTCCCCCTTCGGGTTTCCGGCATCGGCGGGAAGCGTCAGCGTCTGGAGGGGAATATTGACCACCGTCCAGTGCCACCATCCACTTCCGGTAGGGGCATCAGGGTCAAATACCGTGACTGCGAAACTTTTCGTCCCGACAGGCGGATTTTTCCACGCCAGTTGTGGAGAGTGATTCCCACCGTGACACCCAAACCCGTCAAACACCTGCTGTTGCGACAACGGGCGTTCACTGGCCAGATCCTGACTGCTGATGGTGAAAGACGATGCCGCTAAAACATGAAAACTGACCACCGCCAGGGTGGTTACTGCTATCGCAAGGCGCTTTCTCATTTGTGTTTCCCTTTGCTGTACCGGAAACCCTACTGTAAAGCCCACTGCAGCGCAGCACTGTGCCTAAGCGATTTGATTTTGTGCCGAAACGCTCAAAGGCATCCGCAGATGATTGCGACTTGCTGAATGTGCTACTCTACGCGCCATTTCCCTGGAATCGACAGAATAGCAAATTATGAGTGTACGTTTAGTGTTAGCCAAAGGGCGCGAGAAGTCATTATTGCGCCGCCATCCCTGGGTCTTTTCCGGTGCAGTAGCCCGTATGGAAGGCAAAGCCAGCCTCGGAGAGACCATCGATATCGTTGACCATCAGGGGAAATGGTTAGCGCGAGGCGCATATTCGCCAGCATCCCAAATCCGCGCTCGCGTCTGGACCTTTGATAAAGATGAAACGATCGATATTGATTTCTTCGTTCGTCGTTTACAGCAGGCGCAGCAGTGGCGTGATTGGCTGGCAAAGCGTGACGGTCTGGACAGCTACCGTGTGATTGCCGGTGAGTCCGATGGTCTGCCTGGCGTGACGATCGACCGCTTCGGTAACTTCCTGGTACTGCAACTGTTAAGCGCAGGGGCTGAATATCAACGTGCCGCGCTGATCAGCGCGTTGCAATCGGTTTTCCCGGAATGCGCCATTTATGACCGCAGCGATGTGGCAGTGCGCAAAAAAGAGGGCATGGAGCTGACGCAAGGTCCGGTCACTGGTGAACTGCCGCCTGCCCTGTTGCCAATCGAAGAGCACGGTATGAAGCTGCTGGTGGATATCCAGGGCGGCCATAAAACGGGTTACTACCTGGACCAGCGTGACAGCCGCCTGGCCACTCGCCAGTATGTTGCCGACAAACGCGTGCTGAACTGCTTCTCCTATACCGGCGGTTTCGCCGTCTCGGCGCTGATGGGCGGCTGTGCCCAGGTTGTCAGCGTTGATACCTCTCAGGAAGCGCTGGACGTGGCGAAACAAAACGTCGAGCTGAACAAGCTGGATCTGAGCAAAGCCGAGTTTGTTCGCGATGACGTCTTCAAGCTGCTGCGTAAGTATCGCGATCAGGGCGAGAAATTCGACGTCATCGTGATGGATCCACCGAAGTTTGTGGAGAACAAAAGTCAGCTGATGGGTGCCTGCCGCGGCTATAAGGATATCAACATGCTGGCCATCCAGCTGCTGAACCCGGGTGGAGTGCTTCTCACCTTCTCCTGCTCCGGCCTGATGACCACAGATTTATTTCAGAAAATCATCGCTGATGCCGCAATAGATGCTGGTCGTGATGTACAATTTATAGAACAGTTCCGTCAGGCAGCCGATCACCCGGTGATCGCTACCTACCCGGAAGGGCTGTATCTGAAAGGGTTTGCCTGTCGCGTCATGTAACTTGAAAAGAGAAATATTGCCCGCACATAACGTGTAAGTAGTGTTTCCCGGGAGGTGACTATGATTGCCAGCAAATTCGGTATCGGCCAGCAGGTCCGCCACACTTTGCTAGGGTATTTGGGTGTGGTCGTGGATATCGACCCGGAGTATTCCCTTGATGAACCGTCAGCGGATGAGCTGGCGGTTAACGCAGAGCTTCGCGCCGCGCCCTGGTATCATGTGGTGTTGGAGGGGGATGATGGACAACCCGTTCACACCTACCTTGCTGAAGCGCAGCTGAGTAGCGAACTGCAGGATGAGCATCCAGAGCAACCCACGATGGATGAACTTGCTCAGACTATCCGCAAACAGTTACAGGCCCCGCGCCTGCGGAACTAAGCGTGTAAAAAAAGCCCGATAAACGGGCTTTTTTTTATGACTTCGCCAGCCCCAGACGGGGAATCTCAATCGCCGGACATCGGTCCATTACCACCGTCAGACCGGCTTCTCGCGCCAGCACCGCCGCCTGCTCGTTAATGACACCCAACTGCATCCACAGTGTTTTCGCGCCGATGGCGATGGCCTCTTGTGCCACTCCCCACGCTGCCTCGGAATTGCGGAAAACATCCACCATGTCGACTTTTTCAGGTACCTCGTTCAGCGTGGCGTATCCCTGCTGACCGAGTAAGGTTTTACCGGCCACTTTCGGCGACACAGGGATGACGTGATAGCCCTGATCGAGAAGGTATTTCATTACCCGGTAGCTTGGGCGATCCGGTTTATCGCTTGCCCCTACCAGTGCAATCGTGCGCGTCGATGTCAGAATCTCGGCAATTTCGTTCTCTTTCATGGTTTTCCTCCAGGCTTTTTTATGAGTGTACGTCAAAGCGCACATCTCAACCATGCATCCCATGCAGATGCATGAGGGCAAAACGGCAGAATATGTCTATATGTTAGTAAACGTGATTATCGAAATATTTGGATACATTACCGCGGCCGAGTCATTTCAACAGGAGCCCTCTATGAAAACCGGCATTGCCACTGCTGTGATTGCGTTAGTGATGCCAGTTTGCGTCTTTGCGACCACGCTACGGCTTTCAACGGATATTGATCTGCTGGTGCTGGACGGAAAAAAAGTGTCCAGTTCCTTGTTGCGCGGTGCGGACAGCATCGAACTTGATAATGGGCCACACCAGCTGGTATTGCGGGTAGAAAAAACCATCGACCTCGCTAATCATGAACAACGCATGTATATCTCTGCGCCGCTGATTGTCAGTTTTAATACCCAGCGGGTCAGTCAGGTGAACATTACCCTCCCGCGTCTTGAAACCGAAAAAGAGTCGGCGGCCTTTGACGCCTCTCCGCGCCTTGAACTGCTGGACGGAGATTCAATGCCGATTCCGGTAAAACTCGATATTCTGGCGTTAACCTCGTCCCCGAAAGGCACCGATTACGAGGCCGCGACCGAAATCTATAACAAGGCGGGCAAACGCGCTTCCCTTCCACAGTTTGCCACCAGGATGGCCGACGACAGTACGCTGCTGTCCGGTGTCTCAGAGCTGGATGTTATTCCGCCACAGTCCCAGACGCTGACGGAACAGCGTCTTAAATTCTGGTTCCAGCAGGCCGATCCTGAGACCCGGGCGCGTTTTTTACAGTGGGTGAAGCAACAACCTTCATCATAAGCCACATTTTTTTCGCCTTTCTCTTGCAGCGTCAGGCGGTTCCCGTCATCGTGTAGTCAGTTAACCTGATGGATAAGATTATGGAACTGACAACACGCACGCTACCGGAACGCAAACACATTGCTCTGGTTGCGCACGATCACTGTAAACAAATGCTGCTTAACTGGGTTCGCCGCCATCAGCCATTGCTGGAAAAGCATGCTCTCTCAGCGACCGGGACAACCGGTAACCTGATCCACCGCGAAACGGGTCTGGAGGTCAATGCCATGCTGAGCGGCCCGATGGGCGGCGACCAGCAGGTCGGCGCTCAGATTTCTGAAGGGAAAATTGATGTACTGATTTTCTTCTGGGATCCGCTGAATGCGGTTCCGCACGACCCGGATGTCAAAGCCCTGCTGCGTCTGGCAACGGTATGGAATATTCCGGTGGCGACGAACCTGTCGACGGCAGATTTCATCATTGAATCCCCGCACTTCAACTCACCGGTTGAGATCCTGATCCCGGATTATCAGCGCTATCTTTCCGAAAGACTGAAGTAGTTTTTTGCCCGGTGGCGACACGCTTACCGGGCCTGCAATATTACCGCTCCGCTATCCCGTTAAGGCTTCCTCGCCACTGGGACATCAATACTCTTCAGAATATCGACAAACACCGACGGCTCCTCTTTGTTGAACAGCAGCCACACGCGATGACGCGCGCGGGTCATCGCCACGTACAGCAAACGCCGCTCTTCGGCGTCCGGAAAATCTTCCGGGACCGGCAGTAATGCCTGTTCCATTACCGACTCTCGTGCCGGAGCCGGGAAACCATCGCTCCCCTCTTTAAGCCCCATCACTATCACATAGTCGGCCTGCTGTCCTTTGCTGGCGTGGATGGTCATAAAATCGAGCTGCAGCTTCGGCCAGCGGGTCGCGGCTTTTTCCAGCGCCGCAGGCTTAAGATGGTGATAGCGTGCCAGCACCAGAATACGTTCATCCGGCTTCGCATAGCCGCTCAGTTTGTCCAGCAGCGGCTCCAGCTGATCGTCCGCCAGCAGGGTAACGGCTTTTTTGTCCCCGGCCCGGAGGCTATTTAGCGGTTTTGCCAGCTGATGCGGGTTCTGCTGGATAAAGCGGTTGGCAACTTCACCAATCCGGGAATTGAAGCGGTAGGTGGTATCCAGATCGCTGCGATCGCCTTCGCCAAAATAGTGATGGAATGCAGTCGTCAGGGAGAGCTGTGCCCCGCTGAAGCGATAGATAGCCTGCCAGTCATCACCCACCGCAAACAGCGAGGTATGTTTATTTTGCGCCCTTAACGCCGAGAGCAGCGCGGCACGTTGCGGCGAGATATCCTGGAATTCATCCACCAGGATATGCTTCCACGGGCTGACAAAACGGCCCTTCTCAAGAATGATAATGGCCTGATGGATCAAACCGGAGAAATCGACGGCATTTTCCTCTTTCAGCGCGGTTTTCCAGGCTTTCAGCATCGGGGCCATCAGCTTGACCCGCTTCGAAAACAGGGCGCGGATCGTCTCCGGCGCGCTTTCAATCATCTCGGCCTGCGATCCGCCGTGCATCCGCATCAGGCTAACCCAGCGGTCGAGGCGAGAGCCCAGGCGACGAGCCAGTTTTTCATCCTGCCAGAAATTGCCTTCCGGTACGTCCCAGTTGAGTTCTTCTTCCAGCCACTGACGCCACCCTTTAGCCTGCGCCTTTTTCTCACTGCACTGCTGACGCCACGTTTTAATGAACAACGCCTGACGCGCCTGCGTGTCGTTTTCCAGCTTGCTGATGGCAGGCACTTTTTTACTGCCCTGCTGAATGATATGCAGCGCCAGGGCATGGAAGGTTCTGGCGGTAATATCCCGGGTATGCAGGCGTTCCTGTATGCGTTCGTCCATCTCCTCGGCCGCCTTACGGCCAAACGCCAGCAACAGTATCTGGTCGGCAACAGCCTCACCCGTTGTCAGTAGCCAACCCGCACGGGCCACCAGCACCGACGTTTTGCCGCTTCCGGCACCCGCCAGCACCAGCAGGGACTGCTCGCCGTTAACCACGGCGCGCGCCTGTGCAGGGTTAAGCGGTGAAGATTCAACCGTGCTGAAAAAGTCGGCATAACGGGTCAGCATGGCATCTGTCCACGCCTGGTTGTGCGCCAGCCGGCTCTTGTCTGTATCGCCAAGCCAGGCCTGACACTGACGCCAGGCGTCACGGCAATTGTCGAACTCGTCAAGACGCGTCACGGATAACGGCAGTGCCGCCAGCGCCTGCCTGATCTTTTGCTGCAACCCGGCCGTCTGCTGGCGGGTGAGCCACGTTTGTTGCTCGTTACTTTGTGCAATATCGTTCAGTACCTGCTGCAGTACCTGAGCGGCAATCACGCTCATATTCTGGCTCCACTGCTGCCAGAGCATATTCAGGTGATGATGGAAGCGCTGGGTCTCAGCCCACTCGGTACCGTGAAGGCGCACGACTTTATCGTCAGGCAGGACAAACTCCAGTTCTCCCCAGACCAACCCGCGTTTACAGTGGATAGCCAGCAGTTGATTAAACGGAATGAGATATTCGTGGCGTTCTCCGGAGACTTTCACTCCGGCATTAAGGAGGACAACCCTGTCGTAGGGGTGTTGCGCCAGGCGTTTGCCTAATGATGTTGCTTTCAGTTCCATGTCCAGCCGAATCCACGAAGAGATAATTTACCTGACAGTTTAACTGCCAGTTTTAAGGTGCTCCAGCCTAAAAAAACGTTACAATCACTGGGCGTTAATCATATCGAAAGGAACTGAGGGTTTATGCGTACTGTTCTGAATGTTTTGAATTTTGTGTTAGGCGGTTTTGCCACCACTCTTGCCTGGCTTTTTGCCACGCTGGTGAGCATCGTCCTTATTTTTACGCTCCCCCTGACCCGCTCCTGCTGGGAAATCACCAAACTCTCTTTCATCCCGTACGGGAATGAAGCCGTCCACATTGACGAACTGAACCCGGAGAGCAAAAACGCACTGCTGAACACGGGAGGCACGGTCCTCAATATTCTGTGGCTGGTTTTCTTCGGCTGGTGGCTGTGTGTGATGCATATCTTTGCCGGTATTGCCCAGTGCATATCCATTATTGGTATTCCGGTGGGGATCGCGAACTTTAAGATTGCCGCCATCGCGCTTTGGCCAGTCGGGCGCAGGGTCGTTCCGGTAGAAGTGGCACAGGCGGCACGTGAAGCAAACGCGCGTCGTCGTTTTCAGTAAATAAGGACTGGCCGTGCTTATGCTAAGCCCACTGCTTCGCCGTTATACCTGGAACAGCATCTGGCTTTATAACGTCAGAATATTTATCGCACTTTGCGGCACGGTTGCCCTGCCGTGGTGGCTGAATGACGTAAAACTCACCATCCCGCTCACGCTGGGAGTGGTTGCGGGGGCGCTGGCGGATCTGGACGATCGCCTTGCCGGGCGCCTGCGTAATCTTGTGATTACGCTGGTCTGTTTTTTTATCGCGTCAGCCTCCGTGGAGCTGCTCTTCCCCTGGCCCTGGCTGTTTGCCATTGGCCTTACGCTCTCTACCAGCGGGTTTATTTTGCTTGGCGGCCTTGGGCAGCGCTATGCCACTATCGCCTTTGGTGCCCTGCTGATCGCCATTTACACCATGCTGGGTGTTTCCCTTTACGATCAATGGTACCAGCAACCCATACTGCTGTTGCTGGGGGCCATCTGGTATAACCTGCTGACGTTAACCGGGCATCTTATTTTTCCGGTTCGCCCTCTTCAGGACAACCTTGCCCGCAGCTTTGAGCAACTGGCCCACTATCTTGAGCTAAAATCCCGGCTCTTCGATCCGGATATCGAGGAGGAGAGCCAGTCTCCGCTCTACGATTTGGCTCTGGCCAACGGTCAACTGGTCGCCACGCTTAACCAGACGAAAGCCTCACTGCTTACCCGTCTGCGGGGCGATCGCGGTCAGCGCGGAACGCGAAGAACCTTGCACTACTATTTCGCGGCGCAGGATATACATGAGCGTGCCAGCTCCTCGCACGTTCAGTATGCTGCCCTGCGCGAGAAGTTCCGCTACAGCGACGTGATGTTCCGCTTCCAGCGCCTGCTGTCGATGCAGTCTCAGGCGTGCCAGCAGCTGGCACGCTCCATTTTGCTGCGTACGCCCTACCAACATGACCCGCGCTTCGAGCGCGTATTTAGCCATCTTGATGCGGCGCTCGATCGCGTTCAGGCCAGTGGAACATCGCCGGAACATATTAAAGCACTGGGATTTTTGCTGAATAACCTGCGGGCGATAGATGCTCAGCTGGCTACCATTGAATCCGAGCAGGCGATGGCGCTCCCCGATAAAGATGTGGAGAATCAACTTGCTGATGACAGCGTGCATAGCTTCAGCGATATGTGGCTGCGACTGAGCCGCAACTTTACGCCGGAATCGGCACTGTTTCGCCATGCGGTGAGGATGTCACTGGTGCTGTGCGTGGGTTATGCCATCATTCAGATAACCGGGTTACATCACGGTTACTGGATCCTGCTGACCAGCCTGTTTGTTTGCCAGCCAAACTATAACGCCACCCGCCACCGCCTTGCGCTACGTATTATCGGTACGCTGGTGGGCGTCGCTATTGGGCTGCCGGTGCTCTATTTCGTGCCCTCTGTCGAAGGCCAGCTGATCCTGATCGTGATCACCGGTGTGTTGTTCTTCGCCTTTCGTAATGTGCAGTATGCGCATGCCACAATGTTCATCACGCTGCTGGTGCTACTCTGCTTTAACCTGCTGGGTGAAGGATTTGAAGTGGCCCTGCCCCGCGTGATAGATACGCTGATTGGCTGCGCTATCGCCTGGGCGGCGGTCAGTTTTATCTGGCCGGACTGGCGGTTCCGTAATTTACCGCGTGTGGTAGACAGGGCGATGAACGCGAACTGTCGATACCTTGATGCCATCCTTGAGCAGTATCATCAGGGTCGCGATAACCGTCTGGCTTATCGTATCGCGCGTCGCGATGCGCATAACTGTGATGCTGAACTGGCTTCGGTGGTCTCTAACATGTCCACGGAGCCTCGCGCCACGGCAGAAATTCGGGAAACGGCTTTCCGCCTGCTCTGCCTGAACCATACCTTCACCAGCTATATTTCGACGCTGGGTGCCCACCGTGAGAAATTGACTCACCCGGCCATCCTCGCCCTGCTGGATGACGCCGTATGCTATGTCGATGACGCGCTTCATCACCGACCAGCCGATGAGCCTCGCGTTCAACACGCGCTGGATGAACTGGCTCAGCGTATTACGCATATTGACCCGGGAAGCGACAGCAAAGCACCGCTGGTTCTTCAGCAGATTGGCCTCCTTATCGCTCTGCTGCCAGAAATTTGCCGACTGCAACTGCAAATCGCTACCTGGAGGAGTGATTCTCCTGTGGCTCAGGCAGCGCATTAAACCACTCCGTTAACTCCCGGCGAATTCCCGCCGGGAGTGCCGCTTCATGAAGTCCGGCGATGGCCCCTTCCAGTGCGAAGAGCACTTTAATGCTGAGCGCTTTATTTTTCGCCCGCATCTTTAGCCAGCTCGCACGGGCACCCAGCTCCCGCAGCGTCTCTTCATCAGTGATTCCGGCTTCAAAGAGCAGCACTTCAAGCTGAAAGGTGAGATTGGGCAAGTCCTTGAGGCGGTTTCGCCGATCACGCTGCGAACGCTCTTTTCGTGCCGCATTGAGCGCGAACGAGGAGAGCTGAAGCAGTCGTTCTCTGTCCTGCCACAGTCCGTCATCGACACGATAATAATTGAGCAGCACCGGACGACCCCGTTTCATCAGGGTTAAGAATGACGAGGCATTTTTTACACAGTATTTTGCACTTTCCTCACAGGCCCGGAGATACAGTTCCCCATCGGAGACCATAGCGAAGACGGCATCATCTACGGCCAGGGTATACCCCCCGAACAGCGCACGATGGTGGATTTCACCTAAGGGTGAAAGGTATTCCTGGGATTTATAAATCCGTTCATAAGATATCTTTTTCATGATATTTCCCTTCAAAATCATAAAGTAACAACGAAATTTCTTACTAGCGGATCCGTTAGCAGGAAAATAGGCAACTTATCGTCGTTGAGCAAGATGATTTTTCCAGGCGCATCAATAATGAATGAATTTTGCGAGTCGCTTTCCGAAAATGAGGTTGATCTTTATGCATACAGGGGTTACTGTATATCCATACAGTAACTACAGGGCTGGAATGAATATGTACACTTCAGGCTATGCAAATCGCTCAACCTCTCTCTCTTCTTCCGCTGGCAATGTCACGCAGAATTCCACCGGGCGTGTTTCGACAGGGCTTATCAGTGAAGTGGTTTATCGTGAAGACCAGCCCCTGCTCACTCAACTTCTGCTGTTGCCGTTATTACAACAGCTTGGTCAGCAGTCGCGCTGGCAGCTTTGGCTGACGCCTCAACAAAAACTGAGCCGTGAATGGGTGCAGTCCGCGGGCCTGCCGCTGACAAAGGTCATGCAAATTAACCAACTCTCTCCCTGCGATACCGTGGAATCGATGATCCGGGCGTTACGTACGGGGAATTACAGCGTGGTGATTGGATGGTTATCCGACGAATTGACCGATGAGGAACATTTTCGACTGACTGAAGCGGCTGAAGAAGGTAGTGCGATCGGGTTGATCATGCGTCCGGTTCGACCAGATTCTTATCGCAGAGGACAACTTTCTGGCCTAAAAATTCACTCAAATTTGTATCATTGAGGAAAATTAAGATTATTCCTGGAATTTTTTTTGACCACAAGATGCGATTTTAGTTCCAGGCGCCAAAACTGCGGCAAGGCTTGTCTGGTGCGGTTCTCCTTAATTTTATTGCACAAAACTCGTTCGAAAAATGTTAAATAATCGGTATACGGAACTTTTTTTTTCATATGCCTGACGGACTTCACACTTGTAAGTTTTCAGCTACGTTGTAGACTTTACATCGCCAGGGGTGCTCGGCCTAAGCCGAAGATATCGGTAGATTTATATTTGACCACGCCCCCCGGTGAAGGATTTAACCGTGAATCTCTATTGAGACCTTCATGGCGAATTTTGGATGATAACGAGGCGCAAAAAATGAAAAAGACAGCTATCGCGATTGCAGTGGCACTGGCTGGCTTCGCTACCGTAGCGCAGGCCGCTCCGAAAGATAATACCTGGTATGCAGGTGGTAAACTGGGCTGGTCTCAGTTCCATGACACCGGCTGGTACAACAGCAGCCTGAACAACGATGGCCCTACTCACGAGAGCCAGCTTGGTGCAGGTGCGTTCGGTGGCTATCAGGTTAACCCGTATGTTGGTTTTGAAATGGGTTACGACTGGTTAGGTCGTATGCCATACAAAGGCGACAACGTAAACGGCGCTTTTAAAGCTCAGGGCGTACAGCTGACCGCTAAACTGGGTTACCCAGTAACTGACGATCTGGACGTGTACACTCGTCTGGGCGGCATGGTATGGCGCGCTGACTCCAGCAACAGCATCGCTGGCGACGACCATGACACCGGTGTTTCCCCAGTATTCGCTGGTGGCGTTGAGTGGGCTATGACCCGCGATATCGCTACCCGTCTGGAATACCAGTGGGTTAACAACATCGGCGACGGCAACACCGTTGGTGTTCGTCCGGACAACGGCATGCTGAGCGTAGGTGTTTCCTACCGTTTCGGCCAGCAGGAAGATGCAGCGCCAATCGTTGCTCCAGCGCCGGCTCCAGCTCCAGAAGTACAGACCAAGCACTTCACTCTGAAGTCTGACGTTCTGTTCAACTTCAACAAAGCTACCCTGAAACCAGAAGGTCAGCAGGCACTGGATCAGCTGTACACCCAGCTGAGCAACCTGGATCCTAAAGACGGTTCTGTAGTGGTTCTGGGCTTCACCGACCGTATCGGTTCTGACGCTTACAACCAGAAACTGTCTGAGAAACGTGCTCAGTCTGTTGTTGATTACCTGATCTCTAAAGGTATCCCAGCTAACAAGATCTCCCCACGTGGTATGGGCGAAGCTAACCCAGTTACTGGCAACACCTGTGACAACGTTAAAGCTCGCGCTGCACTGATCGACTGCCTGGCTCCAGATCGTCGCGTAGAGATCGAAGTTAAAGGCATCAAAGACGTTGTAACTCAGCCAGCGGCATAAGTTATCGTCTTATAAAAAAACCCCGCACTGCGGGGTTTTTTATTATCTGAATCTGAAGAAAACAAAAATCTATTTCTTACCCAACAGAGCCTGAAGATCATTCTTCAGCGTCGACATCTGGTTGGCGTACTTCTCTTTATGCTCGGCATCTTCAATCAACTGCACTATCGTTTCTGACAGCGTTTTTCCACGCCGTTGCGCAAGCCCTGCCAGACGCTGCCAGACCATAAACTCCAGGTCGATGGATTTTTTGCGAGTGTGCTGATGCTCCGCATTAAAATGCCGCTTGCGACGCGCACGAATAGTTTGCTTCATCCGGTTTAATAACGCAGGATTAATGTGTTTTTCAATCCAGCCGTTAACCTGTACCGGTTCATTTTCGAGGGTCAGCAAAATATCCACGGCTTCTTGCGCTGCGCTGGCTTCGATGTAGCAGGTGATCAGCTCCCCTTCACGGTGCTTTTTGACCAGGTACTTCCATTTCCAGCCGCTTTCGAGATTTTCCAGTTGTTGATATTTCATTGCGATCTCAGTGTTACCACGTAACTCTGTTCAGAATATCAGTTTTTTGGCAATCTGCTGAAAAGAAATCATATCCTGTGAGTGAATGCAGCCAATCACCCTGCCGAAATGCCCAATCCTGCTTGGGTAGAACCCCCCGCTTACGGTATACTCCACGCTTTTACATCTAACTAAAAAACATCAACTTTGACCATTACGAAACTTGCATCGCGTGACCTCGTTCCGGATACCGAGAGCTATCAGGAACTGTTTGCACGACCCGATCTCGCAAAAGAACACGAATTCATCCTTAGCGATACGCAACCCCGTTTGCATTATGCGCTGGAGCAGGTGTTAAGCCCCTGGGCAACATCACCCTTCATGATGCTCAAGGCCCCGGAAGAAGCGGAATATCTGACGCTTCTGGGTGATGCCATGCGCCAGTTGCGACCGCAAGCGAACGCCGTCTTTGGCGGCCAATATCGTATCGCGGGACATGATGTCACATTCGAACCGGCAGAGCAGCCCGACGACCGCTTTGCTGCCAGGGGTGAGGTGATTACCGCTAACTGGGTCGAGGCTGAACAACTCTTTGGTTGTCTGCGCCAGTTTAACGGTGAGCTCTCGCTGCAACCAGGGCTGGTGCACCGCGCCAATGGCGGCGTACTGATCATCTCGTTGCGCACCCTCCTCTCACAACCTCTGCTGTGGATGCGCCTGAAAACGGTGGTTAGCCAGCAGCGTTTTGACTGGGTTGGCTACGACGAGTCTCGTCCCCTGCCTGTCTCAGTTCCTTCAATGCCGCTGTCGCTGACCGTGGTGCTGACGGGTGATCGTGAATCGCTGGCTGACTTCCAGGAGATGGAGCCCGAACTGGCTGAGCAGGCGGTCTACAGCGAATACGAAGATAACTTCCAGATTACCGATGCCGATGATATGGCACAGTGGTGCCAGTGGGTGTTGAGCGTTGCGGAACGTTTCGCACTGCCAACGCCGGCCGCCGACGCCTGGCCTGGTTTGATCCGCGAAGCGGTTCGCTACACCGGTGACCAGGAGACGCTGCCGCTCTGCCCGCTCTGGATCGGCAAGCAGTTACGTGAAGTGGGTGTCGTCAGCGGTAACGGCGCATTCACCGGTGAGCAGCTTACCCAGATGCTGGCGCAGCGTGAGTGGCGTGAAGGCTATCTTGCTGACCGTATGCAGGATGAAATTCTGCTGGAACAAATTCTGGTTGAGACCGAAGGCGAACGTATCGGGCAGATCAATGCCCTGTCGGTGATTGAATTCCCCGGCCACCCGCGCGCTTTCGGGGAACCTTCCCGCATCAGTTGCGTTGTGCATGTCGGTGACGGTGAGTTCACTGATATCGAACGCAAAGCCGAGTTGGGCGGCAACATTCACGCTAAAGGCATGATGATCATGCAGGCGTTCCTGATGTCAGAGCTGCAGCTTGAGCAGCAAATCCCCTTCTCCGCCTCGCTGACGTTTGAGCAATCATACAGTGAAGTCGATGGTGATAGCGCCTCTATGGCGGAGCTGTGCGCCTTAATCAGCGCCCTGGCAGAAGTGCCAGTTAATCAGAACATCGCGATCACCGGCTCGGTCGATCAGTTTGGTCGTGCGCAGCCAGTGGGTGGTCTGAACGAAAAGATTGAAGGCTTCTTCTCGATTTGTCAGCAGCGTGGGTTAAACGGCAAACAGGGGGTGATTATTCCTGCCCCTAACGCGCGCCATTTGAGCCTCAGCCAGGACATTCTGGATGCCGTGGAACAGGAACAATTCACCATCTGGGCCATCGAAGGCATTGATGATGCACTACCCTTACTGACAAACCTGGTATGGGACGGCGAAGGGCAAACAACCCTGATGCAGACTATCCAGGAGCGCATTGCTCAGGCGACGCAGCAGGATGCTCGTCATCGTTATCCCTGGCCGTTACGCTGGTTAGGCTGGTTTAGTTCAAACTGATCGGACTTGTTCAGCGTACACGTGTTAGCTATCCTGCGTCCTTCACTAAAATAAGGCTTACTGAGAACATGGTAGATAAACGCGAATCCTATACAAAAGAAGACCTTCTTGCCTCTGGTCGCGGTGAACTGTTTGGCGCTAACGGCCCACAGTTACCGGCCCCGAACATGCTGATGATGGACCGTGTCGTGAAAATGACCGAAACCGGCGGCAACTTCGATAAGGGTTACGTAGAAGCAGAACTCGATATCAACCCGGACCTGTGGTTCTTCGGTTGCCACTTTATTGGCGATCCGGTAATGCCTGGGTGTCTGGGTCTGGATGCAATGTGGCAGCTGGTTGGCTTCTATCTGGGCTGGCTGGGTGGTGAAGGTAAAGGCCGTGCGCTGGGTGTGGGCGAAGTGAAATTTACCGGACAGGTTCTGCCTACTGCGAAGAAAGTGACCTATCGTATTCACTTCAAACGCATCGTTAACCGCCGCCTGATTATGGGCCTGGCAGATGGCGAAGTGCTGGTAGACGGTCGTCAGATTTATACCGCAAACGACCTGAAAGTGGGTCTGTTCCAGGACACTTCCGCGTTCTGATTTCGCGTTGAGCGACCCCATAAAGGCGAAACCTCCGCAGTGCGGAGGTTTCTTTTTTTGAAAGAGACGTTATCAGGCTATGAGTGCCCTGTCGCCGATGGCTTCTCGCCAGCCTCCAAGCCATTGTGACCTTTGATTTATCGTCTGATAAGGACACATTTCTTTAGATCGTCCAGCGATGCCGGCCTGATAACCACGTTGATGAGCCCGTTCCAGGCGATCTCGTTTCTGTCTCTTCATGCCTCGTTTCCCTCATTCTTTTGTCTGGTGGAAAGAAAACAGTGTCTGCACAAACTTGCGCAGGCACAGATAACGAATACCCCGAATTAGTCGCAGCGTCAATGTTCAAAATTCATACGGGTGTCATATTTGTGAGCTACCTGGAAGATCATTTGTACAAAAATTGTGACCCGGCACAAGTAACGGTCTGAAGTGAAACTGAAAAAAAAACCGCAATCAGCAACAGGCCGACTGCGGTTTTTACCGATGAATTTTACTTATGGCAGCCGGGAAATCTCCCTGGCGATGCTGGCCGACTCTTGCGCCCACCCCTGGGCCAGCACTTTCACCATTTCATCGTAGCCATCTTTCTGCTGTTTCAGCTCAAGATGGAAAGGACGCTTAATCATCTGGCCCTGATGGTTCAGCAACCACTCTCCGCTAATCACCACCGCACCGTCATAACGGCCATGGAAACCCGTAACCGTGACGTTCAGCGTATCCTGGTCGTTACCCAGCGGCTGCGACGCGACAACCCAACCCGGAAGCTGGCTGCCCAAATTGGCCACCAGCGTGTTGCGCAGCTGCTGATCCAGCGGGCTGGCCCACAGGTTGTTTGTCGCAATCACGTATTTTACGTCGCTGGTCTGGTAGACCACGCCGTTGCCTGCCAGATAATCCGGCACGGCAACCTGCTCAACCCACAGCAGACGGTTTCCCTGACTGGCGGTACTTTGTACCCCGTTTTGCGCTGCAAGAGGCAACTGATAGTAGCTTTTGTTCTCCACGCCTGAACTGCACGCCGTTAACAGCAGAGCGCCAACCATTAATAGCCATTTATTCATTCTTTTGCCCTCTTAGGCTCAGGATCCTTTTTATCTTTCGCTTCGAACACCAGCGCGTTGCTCTTCTCATTGAGCGTTTTCAGAACCGGCTGCAGTTCACGCAAGACCTGATCAAGACGTTGCATATCTGCCACCATCTTGTTGTACGCCGCCGAGCCAGGCTGGAAGCCCTGCATACTGCGGTTAAGCTCACGCAGCGTTTTCTGCATATCCTGCGGCAGCTGCTGCATACTCTGGCTTGCGGTGATCTTGTTGATATTATCCAGCGTGGTTTGCAGGCGACGCATCGTTGCCTGACTTTCGCTGAGCGAACTGGTCGCGGCTTCAATCATCGGATTCAGTGGCAGATTGTTAATCTTATCCAGTGTCTCCATCAGACGCTGCTGGATCTGTGCCAGGCCGCTGCTCACCGTCGGGATGATCTTATAACCACCGAACTCCCGGATACCGGTAATCGGCGGGGCTTTTGGATAGAAGTCCATATCCACATACAGCGCACCGGTCACCAGGTTGCCCGTCTTCAGCGACCCACGCAGACCCCGGTTCATCAGTTCGGTAATATGCGTACCAATATCCTGATTCTCGCCAATCTGGTTGAGCAGACGTTCCGGCTCAATGCGAATCAGTACCGGAATGCGGTAATCGTCATCCAGTACCTGCTGCAGACCCGGTACAAAGAACGGAACTTGCCCCACCGTACCCAGGCGAATGCCGCGGAATTCAACAGGCGCGCCCGGCTGAAGGCCACGGACGGAATCTTTAAAGAACATCAGGAAGTCGATGTGATCGGTATAGAGTGCGTCCTGAATGCTGCGTTGATCGTCAAAAAGCCTGAACGCCGTTTTCTCTGCAACCGGCTGTCCCAAATCTTGCCCTTCCGGCACATCAAAGCTTACACCGCCACCAAACAGCGTGGTCAGGGAGCCCATCTCCACGCGCATTCCCGCTGACGTCAGATCAACCGCGATCCCGCTGTCCTTCCAGAAACGGACGTTGCTGGTGACCAGCCGATCGTTTGGCGCGTTGATGAACAGCTGATAGCTGATGGTGCGCTTTTGCGGATCAAAGGTACTTGTTTCAACCGATCCCACGCGATAACCGCGGAACAGCACGGGATCGCCCGCCGTTAACTGGCCCGCCTTTTTACTGTCCAGGATCACGCGGATGCCTTTCGCATCTGGCGGCGCAAGCGGTGGCGAGTCAAGCAGCTGGTATTGCGCCGGCTGGCTTCCTTTTTTACCCGGCTGCAGTTCAATGTAGGCACCGGAGAGCAGCGTACCTAAGCCGCTGATCCCTTCACGTCCTACCTGCGGCTTGACCACCCAGAAAGCTGAATCACCGTGCAGCAGTTTTTCCATGCCCGCGTTCAGGCGTGCCTTGATTTCCACATGGGTTAAATCGTCGGTCAGGGTTGCGCTTTCAACCACGCCCACATCGACGCTGCGGCTTTTGATGGTCGTTTTACCGCCCTCAATCCCCTCGGCATTGGTGGTGATGAGCGTCACTTCCGGTCCCTGATGGCTGTAATGATAAAACAGGATCCATGCACCGATCAGCGCGGTCACGATGGGGAAAATCCACACCGGCGACCAGTTTTTGACCTTCTGCACTTTCGCCTCTCCACTCTTATTTTCCATGCTCTTACTGTTCCTCATGGCTTGATTCAGGCTCACGATCCCACGATAAACGAGGGTCGAAGGTCATGGCCGCGAACATGGTCATAATAACGACCAGCGCAAACATTAATGCCCCCATCGCGGGATAAATACTCATCAATCCGCCCATCCGCACCAGTGCAGAGAGAACGGCAATAACAAACACATCAATCATTGACCAGCGTCCAACAAACTCGACGACTTCATAAATCAGGTGCATGCGTTCGCTGTCGCGTTTGCCATGGCCTTTCGCATCCCAGCAGAGCCAGGCAATGGCGATCATTTTTAACGTGGGTACCATAATACTGGCAATAAAGATCACCCCCGCAACGGGATAGGAGCCTTCACCCCACAGTAGTATTACCCCGGCAAGGATTGTCGAGGGCATTTTGTCACCGAGCAAATCGGTGATCATAATCGGCAGGATATTGGCCGGCAGGTACAACATGATGGAAGTCACCAGCAGCGCCATTGTCCACTGCAGGCTATTTTTACGTCGCACATACCCTTTTGTTTCGCAGCGCGGGCACACATCCAGATCGGCTGGCAGCACAGCGGTGCAGCATGGGCAAGAACGAAGCCCCTGACGAATGCCTGGCACCCCCACCTTTACCGTCTGCACCAGCGTCGGTGCCGGCGCGATATCGTCCCACGCCCAACGTCTGTCCACACACTGGAAGGCGCGCAGTTGCAGCACGCAGTACAGACACCAGGGGACAAAACTGCTGCCGATACCCACATCGCCATACGCCATCAGTTTGACGAAACTGACCAGGATTCCCGCCAGAAAGATTTCGGCCATACCCCAGCTTTTTAACTGGAACAGGATACGCGCGAGCCAGATTTTAAGCGCGAGGGGCATCGCGACGCGGTTCACCAGCAACAGAATGACGACCAGACAAAAAGCCGGGACGATCTGTACGAACAGGAGGAAAAAGGTGCCGAGGCTGGCATAGTCTTCCGAGAACATAACCCCCGGAATTTCAAGCAAATCGACCTGGCTGGTCATCCCTCCCACCTTCATATAAATGAAGGGGAAGAGATTGGAAAGCAGCAGCATGAACAACGCCGCCAGCGCATAAGCAGTGGGACGCTGCCTTGGTGCGTCCCACTCGGTTGTCAACGTCGTACCGCAACGGGGACACAGGGCTTTATGTCCGTGACCAAGCTCTGGCAACGCCACGAGCATATCGCATTGAGAGCATAATATATGCCTGTCGGCATGGTGCTGGTCACACATATTGTATCCCTGTTTATGCGCCGTTCTTCAGAGACTCAAGGTACTCCCAGCGCTCAAATGCTTCTTCCAGGGCTTTTTCAGCCGCGGACAGTTCTGCCAGTACTTTTTGAGTATAGTCATGCGATTGGGTAAAGAATGACGCATCAGCGACCTGCGCCTGCAGATCTTCAAGTGCGGCTTCCAGCTCTTCAAGACGCTGAGGGAGTCCTTCCAGTTCGCGCTGCAGGTTATAGCTTAGTTTAACCGAGGTTTTCTTGACAGTTTCTGCTTTTGTTACAGCAGGTTCGGAACTGGTTCTGGATTTAGCCTGTTTTAGCGCCTGAGACTGCGACTGCTGTCCTTTCGCATCGTGATAGCCGCCCACATACTGTCCGATTCGCCCTTCACCTTCGAAGATCCAGCACTCGGTCACGGTGTTATCGACGAACTGACGGTCGTGGCTTACCAGCATCACGGTTCCCTGATAGCCGTCGATCAGCTCTTCCAGCAGTTCGAGCGTTTCCACGTCCAGGTCGTTTGTTGGTTCATCGAGGATCAGCAGGTTACTTGGCTTCAGGAACAGACGTGCCAGCAGCAGACGATTTCGCTCACCGCCTGACAACGCGCGTACCGGCGTCAGCGCACGTTTCGGATGGAACAGGAAGTCCTGCAGGTAGCCCAGCACATGGCGCGGCTTACCGTTAACCATCACCTCTTGTTTACCTTCCGCCAGGTTATCCATCACCGTTCTGTCCGGATCCAGCTCCGCACGGTGCTGGTCGAAGTAAGCCACTTCGAGCTTAGTACCGCAGTGAATGCGGCCGCTGTCAGGCTTCAGCTGATCCAGCATCAGCTTCAACAGCGTGGTTTTACCGCAGCCATTCGGCCCGATCAGCGCGATTTTATCCCCACGCTGAACCTGTGCGGAGAAGTCTTTCACCAGCACTTTGCCATCAACCTGATAGTTGACGTTTTCCATTTCGAAGACAATTTTGCCGGAACGGGAGGCCTCTTCAACCTGCATTCTGGCGCTGCCCATCACTTCGCGGCGCTCGCTGCGTTCACGACGCATCGCTTTCAGCGCGCGAACGCGGCCTTCGTTACGGGTACGACGGGCTTTGATGCCCTGACGGATCCAGACCTCTTCCTGCGCCAGCTTGCGGTCGAATTCAGCGTTCTGCAACTCTTCCACACGCAGGTTTTCTTCTTTCTCCAGCAGATAGGTATCGTAATCGCCAGGGTAGGTCACCAGCTTGCCGCGATCGAGATCGACAATACGCGTGGCCATATTGCGGATAAACGAACGGTCGTGGGAGATGAAGATAATGGTCCCGTTGAAGGTTTTGAGGAACCCTTCCAGCCAGTCTATCGCTTCGATATCCAGGTGGTTCGTCGGTTCATCCAGCAGCAGCACTTTCGGCCCGCTGACCAGCGCGCGGCCAAGCGCAGCCTTACGCAGCCAGCCGCCAGAAAGCGCCGACAGCTCCATGTCCGGTTCCAGTCCGAGCTGTGCCAGCACTTCATTGATGCGGTTTTCGAGCTGCCACAGGCCGTGGTGATCGAGCATCTCCTGCACTTTCGCCAGTTCGTTAAGATTCTTGTCGCTCGGGTCGGTCATCACCAGGTGAGAAATCTCGTGATAACGCTTCAGGTATTCGGCCTGCTCAGAGATACCTTCAGCAACAAAATCGTAAACGCTGCCGGTCACGTGACGCGGCGGATCCTGCTGCAGGCGAGAGACGATAAGATCCTGCTCGTAAACAATACGCCCGTCGTCCAGGCCCTGTTCGCGGTTGAGGATTTTCATCAGCGTGGATTTACCCGCGCCGTTACGGCCGACCAGACAGACGCGCTCGTTGTCCTCGATGTGCAGTTCTGCATTGTCGAGAAGCGGCGAGTCGCTGAAAGAGAGCCACGCGCCGTGCATACTAATTAAAGACATGTATTATTCCTTTCAGACCGCGGAGATCAACCAGCAGTTATGGATCTGACGATTACGGGCAAAGTCCTGGGACAGCGTTTTTTGGCTAATTTCTTGTGCTTTCAGCCCCAGAGCAGCCAGCCCCTCATGATCCATGCGGAAGCCGCGTTTGTTATTCGAGAACATAATGGTACCGCCCTTACGCAGCAGGCGTTTCAGGTCGGTCATCAGGCGCAGGTGATCGCGTTGAACGTCAAAGCTATCTTCCATACGCTTGGAGTTAGAGAACGTTGGGGGATCGATGAAGATCAGATCAAATTGTTCGTCCGTTTCGCGTAGCCAGCCCAGCACGTCAGCCTGCATCAGACGATGCTGACGCCCGGTGAGACCGTTCAGGCGCAGGTTACGTTCTGCCCATTCCAGGTAAGTACGGGACATATCCACCGTGGTGGTACTGCGCGCACCGCCAAGGCCAGCATGCACGCTGGCGCTGCCGGTATAGGAGAACAGGTTCAGGAAGTCTTTACCCTTGCTCATCTGGCCCAGCATGCGGCGGGCGATACGGTGGTCAAGGAACAGACCGGTATCCAGATAATCGGTCAGGTTAACCCACAGGCGCGCGTTGTATTCGCCCACCTCGATAAAGTCACCCTTCTCACCCATTTTCTGATACTGATTTTTCCCTTTCTGACGCTCACGGGTTTTCAGCACCAGTTTGTTAGGCGCAATGCCCAGCACCGAAATTGTTGCCGCAATCACGTCCAGCATACGCTGACGCGCTTTTTGTGCATCAATCGTTTTTGGCGGCGCATATTCCTGCACCACAACCCAGTCAGCGTAACGGTCAACCGCCACGTTGTACTCCGGCAGATCGGCATCATACAGGCGATAACATTCGATACCTTCCTGTTTCGCCCATTTTTCGAATTTCTTCAGATTCTTACGCAGGCGGTTAGCGTAATCTTCCGCCACACCCGATGGTTTACTGTCCGCCGCTTTCTCGGCCAGATGGTAGTTTTTCTGCACGCAGTCCAGCGGGCCGTTTTTCGCCTTAAACTGGCGTTCGGCACGCAGTTGCAGACAGCTCAGCAGTTCTGGCGAGGCGCTAAACAGCGACAGGTTCCAGCCGCCAAAGTCATTTTTCATATTACGGCCCAGCAGGCTGTGCAGGGCAATCAGCGCCGGTTCGCTATCAAGACGCTCGCCGTAAGGCGGGTTGCTGATAACGGTACCGTATGGGCCTTTTGGCAGCGGATTGGTCAGGTTCGCCACGTCTTTCACTTCGAAGGTGACCAGCTCGCCGATACCGGCACGGCGGGCGTTGCTGCGCGCACGCTCAATGACGCGTGAGTCGCTGTCAGAGCCGTAGAAATGGGAGGTGTACTCCGCCAGACCTTTACGTGCACGGGTCTGCGCTTCGTCTTTGACCTCTTTCCACAGCGCCTCATCGTGCTGCGCCCAGCCGCTGAAGCCCCAGTGGCCGCGGTGCAGGCCCGGTGCGCGGTCGGTGGCCAGCATAGCGGCCTCAATCAGCAGCGTACCGGAGCCACACATCGGGTCGAGCAGCGGTGTGCCTGGCTGCCAGCCGGAACGCATCACGATGGCGGCGGCGAGAGTCTCTTTGATGGGCGCCATACCGGTACGATCGCGATAACCACGCAGGTGCAGACCCGCGCCGCTCAGATCCAGAGAGATACTGGCGGTGTCGCCGTTGAGCCAGACGTTGATCCGCAGATCGGGATTTTCACGATCGACGTTTGGGCGTTCCTTATTTTTACGCGTGAAGCAGTCCACAATGGCGTCTTTAACGCGCAGGGCACCGTACTGGCTGTTGCGGATCTCATCGTTCACGCCATTAAAGTGCACGGCAAAGGTGGCATTCGGGGAGAAGATCTCTGTCCAGTCGATCATCTGTACGCCGGTATAGAGGTCAAGGTCGCTGTAAACCTTGCACTCTTTCATCGGCAGCATGATGCGTGATGCCAGACGGCTCCACATCAGGCTCTGGTAAATAAGCCGTGTGTCGCCCTCAAAATGGACACCACCCTGAACCACCTGGCACTCTTGCGCACCCAGGGTTTCCAGTTCAGTTTTTAACAGCTCTTCCAGCCCACGGGCCGTACTGGCAAACAGAGAATTCATATCGTCACTTTTACTCTTAGAAAATTGTCGCGCATTATAGCTAATATGGCGTGTATGTCATAAAGTTGAAGGCTTATTTTCATTCGAGGGGCTGTGCAGTGGCGACGTTATCCAGGCTTTTTATTCATCCGGTGAAATCCATGCGCGGGATCGGCGTTTCACACGCGCTGGCCGACATGAGCGGATTTGCCTTCGATCGTATCTTTATGGTCACCGAACCTGACGGTACGTTCATTACCGCACGCCAGTTCCCACAAATGGTTCGCTTTACCCCTTCCCCGCTTTATGACGGTTTGCATCTCACCGCGCCGGATGGCTCCAGCGTGGTGATCCGCTTTGCTGATTTTGCGCCTGTCGAAGCGCCAACGGAAGTGTGGGGCAATCATTTTACCGCGCGCATCGCCCCGGATGACATTAACCGCTGGCTGAGGGGCTTCTTCTCCCGGGATGTGCAGCTGCGCTGGGTCGGCCCGGCGCTGACGCGGCGCGTTAAGCGCCACGAGGCGGTCCCGCTCTCATTCGCGGACGGCTTCCCCTTCCTGCTGACTAACGACGCCTCCCTGCGCGACCTGCAGCGTCGCTGTAAAGCCAGCGTCCAGATGGAGCAGTTTCGTCCCAACCTGGTTGTTACAGGCGCTGACGCCTGGGAAGAGGATACCTGGAAAGTGATCCGTATCGGCAGCGTGGTATTTGATGTCGTGAAGCCCTGCAGCCGCTGTATCTTTACCACCGTCAGTCCCGAAAAAGGCCAGAAACACCCTTCCGGCGAGCCGTTAAAAACCCTTCAGTCATTCCGCACAGCGCAGGACAATGGCGATGTGGATTTCGGCCAGAACCTCATTCCGCGCTCAAGCGGCGTCATCCGTGTGGGTGACGAAGTCGAAATTCTCGCCCGTGGGCCCGCAAGAGTATATGGCGCAGGTCAGGAAGAAGAGTTCGTCGACGTTGAGACGCCAGCCAGCTCGCCCGTAGACATTCACTGGCAGGGCACCGTTATCCGCGGCAACAATCAGCAGGTTTTACTTGAACAGCTGGAACAAGCGGGGATCCGCGTACCTTACTCCTGCCGGGCAGGCATCTGTGGGTGCTGTCGAATCAAGCTGGTCGAAGGGGAAGTCAGCGCGCTGAAAAAATCCGCGATTGGCGATGATGGTACAATTCTGTGCTGCAGCTGTATTCCGAAAACGTCGGTACAGCTGGAAGCTTAAACGGCCTGCTCGAGGCTGAAAGCGTCTACGCGTTGCTGCGGTTTCAGCCTGTCATTCATTACCTTAATGGCATCCCCCAGTTGCATCGTCCGCCCGGCAATGGTCACTCCGGGCTGGGCCAGCAGACAGAGTGCGGCATTTTCGCCAGGCTCAACCACCAGCAGGCTCACCTCTTCAGCGGTATCGCTCAGGTTTACGCTTGCCGCATCGCCGGTGGCGGGAGACCAGTTCATGCTGTGCGGTAAAAAATGCCAGCTTTTCGGCATTTGCGGTTTCAGGAATCGAATAGCCACTAACGCGTTTAATACCAGTTCGGCACGCTGCTCTTTAGAAAGCACCAGGTCGCGGCATTTTTCTTCAAAGGAGAAATAAAGCGCAGCGTCGTCAACACAAAAGCCTGACGGGGAGAAGGCGTCCGGGGTTAACATTCGGCGAGCAAAACGGGAACGAAACAACATACCATTGGCTAAATCGAGCATCATGCGATCATGCTCGTCACAAAAATACCAGCGCCAGTTATCGTCAGGTTTAATTCGCATGTTTCTCTCCCGTCCCCAAACTTCCTGTACTAAAAATGTCCTGTTCGCCGCTTCGTTTATAACACCATTAATAAAAGACTATAATGACTAAATAAGCAACAATGACGGAATATAAAACAACCAGGGCTGGAAATAAAGCCCTGGTTGTCTGATAAAGAGAAAAGATTAGATATGAGTAACGATTTCTTTAATCAGCTGCGGTCCTTTAAAAATAAAACCGGAATAGATTTGCACCAGTGAGGCACCCGCCGCCATCTTCTCGCGAGCCGCGATCACGGAGTCGATGCCACCGACGCCAATAATCGGCAGTCGTCCTTTTAATTCTGCTGACAGGGCACGAATAATTTCTGTGCTTTTTAATTGTACCGGACGTCCACTTAACCCACCCGCTTCGTCACAGTTTTTCATTCCCTGAACGAGCGAGCGATCGAGTGTGGTATTGGTCGCAATCACCCCGTCAATATTATGGCGAACTAAACTGTCGGCAACCTGGATCAATTCTTCAGCAGAAAGATCCGGTGCGATCTTAACCGCAACCGGAACATATTTATGGTGGATCGCCTGGAGCTCATTTTGTTTATTTTTAATGGCACTCAGAAGATCGTCCAGTGCTTCGCCATATTGTAAAGAGCGCAGACCTGGGGTATTTGGTGAGGAAATATTCACCGCAATATACCCCGCGTAGGCATAGACTTTTTCCATACAAATCAGATAGTCATCTTTACCCTGCTCTACCGGCGTGTCTTTATTTTTGCCAATATTGATGCCTAATACACCATCAAAATGGGCTTTTTTTACGTTCTCAACAAGGTGATCAACGCCGAGGTTATTAAAGCCCATGCGGTTGATCAGCCCTTCGGCTTCGACCAGGCGGAACAGACGCGGCTTATCATTACCTGTCTGCGGACGCGGCGTGACGGTACCGATTTCGATGGAGCCAAAGCCCATCGCGCCCAGGGCATCAATGCACTCACCATTTTTATCCAGACCCGCCGCGAGACCCAGCGGATTTTTAAAGGTTAGGCCCATGCATTGCACAGGTTTTTCAGGCACGTTTTGACGCACCAGTGCGGCCAGCGGCGTTCCGGTAATACGACGTAACTGCTGGAATGTAAATTCATGAGCGCGCTCAGGGTCGAGCTGGAAAAGGGCTTTACGAACGAAGGGGTAGTACATGAACTCTCCTGGATTCCCGGTGTGCAAACCGGGAGGGGATTATGTGCGATCCGGCCCGGAAAGGGAATTGACCTGTGGCAAAAAAAACACCGTTAGACGCAATCGTTTACCTCGCAGCCACGTTCTTATGCGCTTTTTCGCATTTTAATTGCAGATAAATCATTTAGTGGAATAACCGGGCAGTGTCACACTCCTGAAAATTGTTATGAATGTTAGATAAAAGCAAACAATTAGTTATAAGGAGCATGCATGCGCGTCATAACCCTGGCCGGAAGTCCACGATTCCCCTCTCGCTCCAGCGCACTGCTGGAATATGCCCGTGAAAAGCTCAATGCTCTGGATGTGGAAGTATGCCACTGGAATCTGCATAACTTCGACCCCGAGGATCTGCTCTACGCCCGTTTTGACAGTCCGGCGCTGCAAACGCTGACTGAACAGCTTAAAGGGGCTGATGGCTTAATCGTGGCGACGCCTATCTATAAAGCTTCGTTTTCCGGGGCCCTGAAAACCCTGCTCGATCTGCTGCCTGAACGTGCGCTGGACGGCAAAGTAGTCCTGCCACTGGCAACGGGCGGCACGGTGGCCCATTTACTGGCGGTGGATTATGCCCTCAAGCCGGTACTCAATGCGCTAAAAGCGCAGGAGATCCTCCACGGCGTCTTTGCCGACGACTCGCAGGTTATCGATTATCAACACAAACCTCACTTCACGCCGAATCTGCAAACCCGTCTCGACAGCGCCCTTGAAACCTTCTGGCATGCCCTGCACCGCAGAGATATCCACGCCCCGGCGTTTAACCATTCACAGGGAGTCGCCCATGTTTAAAAGATTAACCCGTCTCGGACTGGCCGGGCTGTTAGCGCTCACCTCGCTGGCCCACGCGGCAGAGACGGCGCCTGAACATTTACGCATCGGCTATCAGAAAGGCAGCGTCAGTATGGTGCTGGCTAAAAGCCATCAGCTTCTGGAAAAACGCTTCCCGAAGACCACATTCTCCTGGATTGAGTTCCCTGCTGGCCCGCAAATGCTGGAAGCCCTGAATGTCGGAAGCATCGACCTCGGCAGCACCGGGGATATTCCGCCAATATTCGCGCAGGCGGCGGGGGCCGACCTGGTTTATGTCGGCGTTGAGCCGGCCAAGCCGAAGGCTGAGGTCATTCTGGTCCCTGAAAATAGCACCATTAAGACGGTCGCCGATCTCAAAGGCCACAAGGTTGCATTCCAGAAAGGCTCAAGCTCACATAACTTGCTGCTGCGGGCCCTGCAGGAGGCGGGGCTTAAATTCACCGACATTCAACCCGTCTATTTGACGCCGGCTGATGCTCGCGCCGCTTTCCAGCAGGGCAATGTCGACGCGTGGGCTATCTGGGATCCCTACTACTCCGCAGCTTTACTGCAGGGTGGCGTGCGGGTATTAAAAGATGGCACCACGCTGAAACAAACCGGCTCGTTCTACCTCGCCGCGCGCCCGTATGCGGAAAAGAATGGCGCTTTTATTCAGGATGTTCTTAACACCTTTACTCAGGCGGATGCGCTAACGCAAAGCCAACGTCAGGAAAGCATTACCCTGCTGGCGAAAACCATGGGCTTACCTGAGCCGGTGATCGCGAGCTATCTCGATCACCGTCCACAGACCACCATTACCCCGGTGGACGCACACGTCGCTGCGCTGCAGCAGCAAACCGCAGATCTCTTCTATCAAAATCGCCTTGTTCCAAAAGAGGTGAATATTCGCGAACGCATCTGGCAACCCGCAGGCAAAGAAGGAACCAAATCATGAGTCTGAATCTTTTCTGGTTTTTACCCACCCACGGTGATGGACACTATCTTGGCACAGAAGAGGGTTCACGCCCGGTTGACCACGGCTATCTGCAGCAGATTGCGCAGGCAGCCGACCGAATCGGTTTTACCGGCGTACTGATCCCCACCGGACGCTCGTGCGAGGATGCGTGGCTGGTAGCCGCATCGATGATCCCCGTGACCCAACGCCTGAAGTTCCTCGTGGCACTGCGCCCGAGCGTGGTCTCCCCGACTGTCGCGGCGCGCCAGGCGGCAACGCTCGACAGGCTCTCTAACGGCCGGGCCCTGTTTAACCTGGTCACCGGAAGCGATCCGCAGGAGCTGGCGGGTGACGGCGTGTTCCTCGATCACACCGAACGCTATGAAGCGTCCGCCGAGTTCACCCGCGTCTGGCGACGTCTGCTGGAGGGGGAAACCGTCACCTTCGAAGGTAAACATATTCACGTTCGCGACGCCAGGCTCTACTTCCCGCCGGTGCAGCAGCCGCGCCCTCCTCTTTACTTCGGCGGCTCATCAGATGTGGCGCAGGATCTGGCGGCTGAACAGGTTGATCTCTACCTCACCTGGGGTGAGCCGCCCGAGCTGGTCAAAGAGAAAATTGCCCAGGTGCGCGCCAAAGCGGCAGCGCATGGTCGCAAGGTGCGCTTTGGTATTCGCCTGCATGTGATTGTGCGTGAAACCAATGAAGAAGCCTGGCAAGCGGCCGACCGGCTGATCGCGCATCTCGATGATGAGACTATCGCTAAAGCTCAGGCGGCGTTTGCGAAAACCGACTCCGTCGGCCAGCACAGAATGGCGTCATTGCACAACGGTAAGCGCGAGAATCTGGAGATCAGCCCGAACCTGTGGGCGGGCGTCGGTCTGGTGCGCGGCGGTGCGGGTACCGCGCTGGTCGGCGACGGTCCAACGGTGGCTGCGCGGATCAATGAATACGCGGACCTGGGTATCGACAGTTTTATCCTCTCCGGTTATCCGCACCTGGAAGAGGCCTACAAAGTGGGCGAGCTGTTATTCCCGCATCTGGATGTCGCCATCCCGGACGTACCGCAGCCCCGCCAGCTCCAGCTTCAGGGCGAAGCCGTGGCTAACGAGTTTATCCCGCGAAGAGCCGCACAAAGCTAAGGAGTTGCCATGTCTGCCCCCACACAAAAATGGTTGCTACGTGCCGCCCCATGGTTTTTACCCGTTGGCATTGTGCTTGTCTGGCAACTCGCGTCTTCTGCCGGCTGGCTGTCGAGCCGTATTCTGCCCTCTCCGGAGGGCGTAATAGAGGCATTCTGGTCGCTGAGCGTCAGCGGCGAACTCTGGCAGCATCTGGCCATCAGCTCATGGCGCGCGGTAATTGGTTTTTCGATTGGTGGAAGCATCGGCCTGGTACTGGGTCTGATCAGCGGGCTTTCTCGCTGGGGCGAGCGGCTGCTCGATACCTCCATTCAGATGCTGCGTAACGTGCCGCATCTGGCGCTGATCCCGCTGGTCATTTTGTGGTTTGGTATTGATGAGAGCGCCAAAATTTTTCTCGTCGCGCTGGGCACGCTGTTCCCGATTTACATTAATACCTGGCATGGGATCCGCAACATCGATCGCGGACTGGTCGAAATGGCACGCAGTTACGGCCTGTCCGGTTTTGCCCTCTTTATGCATGTGATCCTGCCGGGCGCCCTGCCCTCCATAATGGTCGGCGTGCGCTTTGCGCTCGGCCTGATGTGGCTGACGCTGATTGTGGCAGAGACCATCTCTGCAAACTCAGGGATTGGCTATCTGGCGATGAACGCCCGCGAATTTCTGCAAACGGACGTGGTGGTGGTGGCCATTATCCTCTATGCCCTGCTCGGCAAACTTGCCGACGTCAGCGCCCAGTGGCTGGAACGCAGCTGGCTGCGCTGGAATCCAGCCTATATTTCACAGGAGGCTAAAGCATGAATACTGCCCGACTGACTCAGGGTACACCGCTGCTCCTTAACGGTGTCACGAAGCGCTATGGCGAAAACACGATTCTCAACGCGCTGGATCTGCATATTCCTGCCGGACAATTTGTCGCCATTGTGGGCCGCAGCGGCGGCGGCAAGAGTACGTTGTTACGCCTTTTAGCCGGGCTGGAATCCCCCAACGGCGGCGAAATTCTGGCAGGCGCGACACCGCTGGCCACTATTCAGGATGATACCCGCATGATGTTTCAGGACGCGCGCCTGCTGCCCTGGAAAACGGTGATTGATAATGTCGGACTGGGCCTCAACGGCAACTGGCGGGATGAAGCCCGCCAGGCGCTGGCCGCCGTAGGGCTGGAAAACCGTGCGGGTGAATGGCCTGCGGCGCTCTCCGGCGGGCAGAAGCAGCGCGTGGCGCTGGCGCGGGCGCTGATACATCGTCCGGGTTTGCTGCTGCTGGATGAGCCACTCGGCGCGCTCGACGCCCTGACGCGAATCGAAATGCAGGACCTGATTGCCGCACTCTGGCAAAAGCATGGCTTTACGGTACTTCTGGTGACGCACGACGTGAGCGAAGCCGTCGCGATGGCAGACCGCGTGCTGCTAATAGAAGAAGGGAAAATCGGTCTTGATGTCACGGTCGATATTGCGCGTCCGCGCCGCGTAGGGTCGGCAAGACTGGCAGAGCTGGAGGCGGAAGTGCTGAATCGGGTGATGAAGCGCGGGGTCAGCGAGCGAGCGTTAATGACGGCTCACGGCTGACATCCTCCCTCTCCCACCGGGAGAGGGAGGATGGGTCTTTCGATCAGGCCAGTGCCTTAGCGATCTTCTCGTACAGATCGCCAGACAGGTTTTCCAGCCCTTTCAGTTGCTCAAGCGCAGCACGCATTTTCGCCTGGCGCTGTGCATCATAGCGTTTCAGACGGATCAGCGGCTCAATCAGGCGTGACGCCACCTGTGGGTTACGGCTGTTCAGCTCGGTCAACATTTCCACCATAAACTGATAACCGCTGCCATCTTCCGCATGGAACGCCGCCGGGTTGCTGCTGGCAAACGCGCCAATCAGGGAACGCACGCGGTTTGGGTTGCTCATGGTGAAGGAGCGATGCTTCAGCAGACTGCGTACATTGCTGAGGGCATCGGCCGCCGGGCTGGTGGCCTGCAGGATGAACCACTTGTCCATCACCAGACCATCATGATGCCACTTGTCATCGTACTCCTGCATCAGCGCATCACGGCACGGCAGTTCGGCGGCAACACTTGCAGCCAGGGCGGCCAGCGCGTCGGTCATGTTGTCTGCTTCGTGATACTGCTTGCTCACCAGCGTGTTTGCCAGCTCGCGCTCACCAAAGGCCAGATAACGCAGGCAGGTGTTACGCAGGGAACGTTTACCGATGTCAGCATGTTCCACACGATAAGCGTCAAGCTTATTGGCGTTGTAGATTGCGAGGAATTCGTCTGCAAGCTCGTTCGCCAGCGTACGGGTCAGCGCTTCACGCACCGCCACAATGGCAATCGGATCGATGATGTCGAACAGTTCGGCGATTTCGCCTGCGGATGGCAGCGTCAGAATTTCAGCCGCCAGCGCCGGGTCAATCTTCTCATCCAGCAGGACAGCGCGGAATGCGTCCGCAACGTGAACCGGCAGCGACAGCGGCTGGCCCTGCTGATGACGATTAACGTTCAGCTTGATGTAGGTCGCCAGCAGGCTTTGCGCCGCATCCCAGCGTGAGAAGTCATTGCGCGCATGGCGCATCAGGAACGTCAGTTGCTGGTCGCTCCACTTATATTCCAGTTTCACGGGCGCAGAGAATTCACACAGCAGCGCGGGAACCGGCTGGAAATAGACGTTATCAAAGATAAAGGTCTGTTCCGCCTGGGTCACGTTCAGGACGTGGTGGACCGGATGGCCGCCCTTCTGCAGCGGGATCACGTTACCCTCGTTGTCATACAGTTCAATACTGAACGGAATGTGCAGCGGGTGTTTTTCTTCCTGCTCTGCCGTTGGCGGCGTGCGCTGGCTGATGGTCAGGGTGTACTGCTCGGTTTCCGGATTGTAGTCGTCTTTGACGGTGACAATCGGCGTCCCGGCCTGGCTGTACCAGCGGCGGAAATGGGAAAGATCGACATTAGACGCATCCTCCATCGCCTGCACAAAATCGTCGCAGGTGGCTGCGCTGCCGTCATGACGCTCGAAGTAGAGCTGCATCCCTTTCTGGAAGTTCTCTTCACCCAGCAGGGTATGGATCATGCGGATAATTTCCGCCCCTTTTTCGTACACCGTCAGGGTGTAGAAGTTATTCATCTCGATGACTTTATCGGGACGGATAGGGTGTGCCATTGGGCTGGCATCTTCCGCAAACTGCAGGCCACGCATGGTGCGCACGTTGTTAATGCGGTTCACCGCACGGGAACCCAGATCGGAACTGAACTCCTGGTCACGGAAGACGGTCAGGCCCTCTTTCAGGCTCAGCTGGAACCAGTCACGGCAGGTGACGCGGTTTCCGGTCCAGTTATGGAAATACTCGTGTCCGATGACGCGTTCAATATCCAGGTAATCTTTATCGGTCGCGGTATCGGTACGTGCCAGCACGTATTTGGAGTTAAAGACGTTAAGACCTTTATTCTCCATCGCGCCCATGTTGAAGAAGTCGACAGCAACGATCATATAGATGTCGAGGTCATACTCGAGGCCAAAACGCTCTTCATCCCACTTCATGGAGTTGATAAGCGAGGTCATCGCCCATGGCGCGCGGTCCAGGTTGCCGCGGTCGACGAACAACTCCAGCGCGACGTCGCGGCCTGAACGGGTTTTGAACGTATCACGCAGCACGTCGAAATCACCCGCCACCAGCGCAAACAGGTAACACGGTTTCGGAAACGGATCCTGCCACTGTACCCAGTGGCGACCGTTTTCCAGCTCGCCTTCACCTACGCGGTTGCCGTTGGAAAGCAGGAACGGATAGAGGGTTTTATCGGCGATGATTTTCGTTGTAAAACGTGCCAGCACGTCCGGGCGGTCAAGATACCAGGTAATGTGGCGGAAACCTTCGGCCTCACACTGGGTGCACAGGGCCACGCCAGACTGGTAAAGCCCTTCCAGCGCCGTGTTGGCAGCCGGGCTGATTTCATTCACGATGCGCAGCGTAAAGCGTTCCGGCAGGTTGTCGATAACCAGCTGGTTGCCTTCTATTTTATAGTCAGACCATGCTTGATCATTGATTTGCACGGAGACCAGCGTCAGGTCTTCACCATCCAGACGCAGCGGCACAGCCGTCGCGCTCTGGCGCGTGAGCTGGCTTACCGCCGTGACAACGGTTTTAGTGGCATCCAGGTCAAAAGTCAGATCGATATCGCTAATCAGGTAATCCGGCGCACGGTAGTCGTGGCGGTATTTGGCTTGTGGCTGTTGTGTCATAGAAAACCTTATGCATCGTTTGTCGAATAACGAATCCAGTCTATTCCTGTTGTGTAAAACGCGCTATGCAGAATGTTCATCTTTTCAGGTACAAACACCTTTTTCGCTACATTTGTATAACACGGGGCACAAAATGCCCTCGACCATAAAGAGCGCTTATGTTGTGATCGGGGTTCAATAAATCACTAAACAAGGTATACTCCGGAGTTGTTTATTGTACTAAACGCTCCTGTGAGAGGATGCTACTGCGCACCTATGACTCAATTCGCTTCTCCTGTTCTGCATACATTGCTGGATACCGACGCGTATAAACTGCATATGCAGCAAGCCGTTTTCCACCATTACTATGACGTCCATGTCGCGGCGGAATTCCGCTGCCGTGGTGACGACTTGCTCGGTATCTACGCAGACTCCATTCGTGAACAGGTCGATGCTATGCAGCATCTGACGCTGCAGGACGACGAATATCAGTGGCTCTCTGGCCTGCCCTTCTTTAAAGCTGACTACCTGAACTGGCTGCGCGACTTCCGCTATAAGCCGGAGCAGGTGACCGTGGTCAATGATAACGGCAAGCTGGATATTCGTCTTGAAGGACCGTGGCGTGAAGTGATCATGTGGGAAGTTCCGCTTCTCGCGGTGATCAGTGAACTGGCCCACCGCTACCGTTCGCCGGAAACCGGCGTTGAGCAGGCGGTCGCGTCGCTGGAAAATAAACTGGCCGCATTCTCAACGCTGACCGAAGGGCTGGATATGTCCCGCTTCCGCCTGATGGATTTTGGCACGCGCCGCCGTTTCTCTCGCGAAGTGCAGCAGGCTATTGTGAAGCGTCTGCAGCAGGAGCCGTGGTTCGTGGGCACCAGCAACTACGATCTGGCACGTCGTCTGGATCTGACCCCAATGGGTACCCAGGCGCATGAGTGGTTCCAGGCGCATCAGCAGATAAGCCCGGACCTGGCAAACAGCCAGCGTGCCGCACTGGCCGCGTGGCTGGAAGAGTATCCCAATCAACTGGGCATCGCGCTTACCGACTGTATTACGATGGACGCGTTCCTGCGTGATTTTGGCCCTGAATTTGCCGAACGTTATCAGGGATTACGCCATGATTCCGGGGATCCGGTTGAATGGGGTGAAAAGGCCATTGCCCATTACGAAAAACTGGGCATTGACCCAATGACCAAGGTGCTGGTCTTCTCTGATAACCTCGATCTGGCAAAAGCGGTCGATCTCTATCGTCATTTCACCTCCAGAATTAACCTGAGCTTTGGGATTGGCACCCGTCTGACCTGCGACATCCCTCAGGTAAAACCTCTGAACATCGTGATAAAACTGGTGGAATGTAACGGTAAGCCGGTAGCGAAGCTCTCCGATAGCCCCGGTAAAACCATCTGCCATGACAAAGCCTTTGTGCGCGCATTACGCAAAGCATTCGATCTGCCGCAGATCAAAAAAGCCAGTTAACTGCTTTCGGGAGCCTTTCAGGCTCCCCTCTCCTCAATTTATTTCTTAATTCTTCTCTTTTGACTGCGAAATCTGCTTGTCTGATGGCGGATGCCAGGTAACATAGATATCCCCCCCAGTAAGGGTGGACAAGTGTTTATTTTTTCCGACTATTAACAGAGAGAATATTATGAGCGTTGTGCCTGTAGCCGACGTACTCCAGGGCCGTGTCGCCGTTGACCAAGAAGTCACCGTGCGCGGATGGGTGCGTACTCGCCGAGATTCTAAAGCTGGCATCTCCTTCCTTGCCGTCTATGACGGTTCCTGCTTTGATCCTGTACAGGCCGTCATTAATAATTCTCTGCCCAATTACAATGATGACGTTCTGCGCCTGACAACGGGTTGTTCCGTTATCGTAACCGGTGTTGTTGTGGCATCACCTGGTCAGGGTCAGAGTTTCGAAATTCAGGCCTCAGCCATTGAAGTCACTGGCTGGGTTGAAGATCCCGACACCTACCCAATGGCGGCAAAACGTCACAGCATCGAATACCTGCGTGAAGTGGCGCACCTGCGTCCACGCACCAACCTGATTGGTGCGGTTGCCCGCGTGCGTCATACGCTGGCACAGGCGCTGCATCGTTTCTTCGACGAGCAGGGTTATTTCTGGGTGTCTACCCCACTGATCACCGCGTCCGATACGGAAGGCGCGGGTGAAATGTTCCGCGTCTCTACGCTGGACATGGAAAACCTGCCGCGTACGCCAGAAGGTAAAGTGGACTATGACAAAGACTTCTTCGGTAAAGAGGCCTTCCTGACGGTTTCTGGTCAGCTCAACGGTGAAACTTATGCCTGCGCGCTGTCCAAAATCTACACTTTTGGTCCAACCTTCCGTGCAGAAAACTCCAACACCAGCCGTCACCTGGCGGAATTCTGGATGCTGGAGCCTGAAGTGGCGTTCGCAGATCTGGATGATGTCGCGGGTCTGGCAGAAGCGATGCTGAAATATGTCTTCAAAGCGGTGCTGGAAGAGCGTCCTGATGACATGAAATTCTTCGCAGAGCGTGTCGACAGCGATGCAGTCGCACGTCTGGAGCGTTTCGTCTCAGCAGATTTCGCGCAGGTGGACTACACCGACGCGGTGGCCATCCTCGAGAAATGCGGTGAGAAGTTTGAGAACCCGGTTTACTGGGGCGTTGACCTGGCGTCTGAGCACGAGCGTTACCTGGCCGAGAAGCACTTCAAAGCACCGGTTGTGGTGAAAAACTACCCGAAAGACATTAAGGCCTTCTATATGCGCCTTAACGAAGACGGTAAAACCGTTGCGGCGATGGACGTCCTGGCACCGGGCATTGGTGAAATCATCGGTGGTTCTCAGCGTGAAGAGCGTCTTGACGTACTGGACGCACGCATGGAAGAGATGGGCCTTAATCCTGCGGATTACAGCTGGTATCGCGATTTACGCCGTTACGGTACCGTCCCGCACGCCGGTTTTGGTCTGGGCTTTGAGCGTCTGATCGCCTATGTCACCGGTGTTCAGAACGTCCGTGACGTTATTCCATTCCCACGCACACCGCGTAACGCCAGTTTCTAATCGACTGAATAACAAATGGCCAGCAATTGCTGGCCATTATTTTATTCTGCATTGTCAGTTTTCGTCAGCGCAAAGTCAGCATTTTTAAACCACAACCCCGTTACAACCACTACCTGTTACGTTTTGTTTCCACGAAACATCTACGCACAAAAAATAAACCACATTCTTATTGCGCTTATTGCAATCTGAAGCAATAGCACAAAATTCAACCAGTTTTACAGCCATCCAGAAGTCTTTTTCGGGTCATAAGAAAAAATGAGCCGTTTGGCTTCTGTTTATACGAATTGCCTTTATCTAAATTAATTATAAGCTTTTCATATAGATATCAAAGCATCTGCCGTTTAATTCGCCAGTGGACGCTGAAATTTGAGGTGGTTCACAAAGTTCCGAAAAATACACATTTAGTTACACATGATTTCTTTTTGTAACTTAATCTTGAGAATTGTAGCACTTTCAGGCTAGCGAAACGGTTCTATGAATGGAAAGATGCCTGTCAGATACATAAAGACACCTAACTCTCATCAATAGTTCCGGAAATATTTATTGACAGAATTTATTGACGGCAGTGGCGAGTGTCATAAAAAAACCAATGAGGGTAATAAATAATGATGAAGCGCAATATTCTGGCAGTGGTAATCCCTGCCCTGCTGGTAGCCGGTGCAGCTAACGCTGCAGAAATCTATAACAAAAGCGGCAACAAACTGGATCTGTACGGGAAAGTGGTTGGTGAGCACGACTTCGTTACCTCTGGTGACAACACTGACAGCAACGACGCTACCTATGCTCAGATCGGTTTCAAAGGCGAGACTCAAATTAACGACCAACTGACTGGTTTCGGTCAGTGGGAATACCGTGCTCTGGCAAGCCAGGCAGAAAGCAACCAGACTCAGCGTACCCGTCTGGCGTTCGCCGGTCTGAAAGCAGGTGATGCAGGTTCCATCGACTACGGCCGTAACTACGGTATCGTATACGACGTAGAATCTTACACCGATATGGCGCCATCTTTCTCAGGTATGACCTGGGCAAACTACTCTGACAACTTCATGACTGGCCGTAACTCTGGTCTCCTGACTTACCGCAACTCTGACTTCTTCGGTCTGGTTGACGGTCTGAGCCTGGGCCTGCAGTATCAGGGCAAAAACGAGCGTACTGACGTGAGAACCGCTAACGGTGACGGTTTCGGTACCTCTGTAGGTTATGAGTTCGGTGAAGGTTTCGGCCTGATCGGCGCATACAGCAACTCTGACCGTACTGACGGGCAATCCGCAGACGGCAAAGGCGAGAAAGCGGAAGCATGGGCTGTTGGTGCTAAATACGATGCGAACAACATCTACCTGGCAACCACCTATGCTGAAACGCGTAACATGACCCGTGAAGACGACGGTTCTTTCGCAAACAAAACGCAGAACTTCGAAGTTATCGCTCAGTACCAGTTCGACTTCGGTCTGCGCCCATCCGTGTCCTACGTGCAGTCTAAAGGTAAAAACCTTGCACAACGTGGCACCTTCGCTGGCGGCGATGCTGACCTGCAGAAATTCGTTGAACTGGGTGCAACTTACTACTTCAACAAAAACTTCAACATCTATGTTGATTACCAGCTGAACCTGATCGACGACACCGACTACTCTCGTAGCGTAGGTATCGTGAACGGTAAAGACGACCAGGTTGCAATGGCTGTGACCTACCAGTTCTAATCAGTACACCACGTTGTTATATGCTTAATGAACAGGGCTTCGGCCCTGTTTTTTTTATGTCTGATAGCAAAAAATGGCGACTTTTGAAAAGCCGCACGCTTTTTGTCGCAAACGGTTGGCATTTTGTAAATCTACCGTTAACCTGATAGCGGATTTCACTTCTGTAATCACAATGGAACTTCGTCATGTTTGAGAACATTACCGCCGCTCCTGCCGACCCTATTCTGGGCCTGGCCGATCTGTTTCGTGCCGACGACCGCCCTGGTAAAATCAACCTGGGTATTGGTGTATATAAAGATGAAACCGGCAAAACCCCGGTGCTGACCAGCGTTAAAAAAGCTGAGCAGTATCTGCTGGAAAATGAAACCACCAAAAATTACCTCGGTATTGATGGTATCCCTGAATTTGGTCGTTGCACTCAGGAACTGCTGTTCGGCAAAGGCAGTGCAATTGTGAGCGACAAGCGTGCGCGTACAGCACAGACTCCTGGCGGTACCGGCGCGCTGCGCGTCGCGGCGGATTTCCTTGCGAAAAACACCTCTGTTAAGCGTGTCTGGGTGAGCAACCCAAGCTGGCCAAACCACAAGAGCGTATTCAACTCTGCAGGCCTGGAAGTCCGCGAATATGCTTACTACGACGCGGCTAACCACTCTCTGGACTTCGACGGTCTGCTGGCCAGCCTGAACGAGGCTCAGGCGGGTGATGTGGTGCTGTTCCACGGCTGCTGCCACAACCCAACCGGTATTGATCCAACGCTGGAACAGTGGGAACAGCTGGCGAAGCTCTCCGTAGAAAAAGGCTGGCTGCCGCTGTTTGACTTTGCATACCAGGGCTTCGCCCGTGGTCTGGAAGAAGATGCGGAAGGTCTGCGCGCTTTTGCTGCCGTGCATCAGGAACTGATCGTGGCAAGCTCTTACTCCAAGAACTTCGGTCTGTACAATGAGCGTGTCGGTGCCTGTACGCTGGTTGCGGCGAATACTGAAACCGTTGATCGTGCATTCAGCCAGATGAAATCCGTGATCCGCGCTAACTACTCTAACCCGCCTGCACACGGTGCCTCTGTCGTTGCGACTATCCTGAGCAACGATGCACTGCGTGCTATCTGGGAACAAGAGCTGAACGATATGCGTCAGCGTATTCAGCGCATGCGTCTGCTGTTTGTGAACACCCTTGCGGAGAAAGGCGCTGACCGTGACTTCAGCTTTATTATTAAGCAGAACGGTATGTTCTCTTTCAGCGGCCTGACCAAAGAACAGGTTCTGCGTCTGCGTGAAGAGTTTGGCGTCTACGCCGTGGCGTCTGGCCGCGTCAACGTTGCAGGCATGACCCCAGACAATATGGCGCCGCTGTGCGAAGCCATCGTCGCCGTGCTGTAAATTGCACCCATAAAAAAAGCCTGCATAATGCAGGCTTTTTTTTATTCTGGTTACCAGACAGGCATTTCGTCCTGAAGGAACGGGTTATGGAGTCGTTCATAACCCAGCGTCGACATCGGACCGTGTCCAGGGATAAACGTCACATCATCGCCCAGCGGCAACAACTTCTGTTTAATCGACTGAATCAGCTGTCCGTGGTCGCCACGTGGAAAATCGCTGCGTCCTACGCCACCTTTGAAAATCACATCGCCGGAAATCAGCAGACGGGACTGGTCATCAAAGAAGACAATATGGCCTGGCGTATGCCCAGGACAATGCAACACCTGTAAAGTCACATTCCCTACGTTAACGCGCTCTCCTTCATTTAGCCAGCGATCGGGCGTCAGGGGCAGACACTCATCAAGGCCAAACATGCGGCTCTGGGCTGGTAAACCCTGCAGCCAGAACTCATCTTCTTTTTCCGGACCGATCACAGGCACACCGAAGTGCTGTGCCAGCTCCGCCGCCGCACCAACATGATCAAGATGACCATGCGTCAGTAAAATCTGCATCAGCGTGACACCGCTATCAGCGACTTCCTGCTTGATTTTCTCAGCGTCACCGCCGGGATCGACAAGCGCGGCCAGTTTGGTTTGCTCACACCAGATTAATGAACAATTCTGGGAGAATGCAGTAACCGGAATAATACGATAGTTCATACTGCTCCTGTGTTTCGTTATTACCAGTGCCGGACCGGACCGGTATCAATATGCACAAAGTTGCTACTTGGGTAATATCCTACACCACCTGCGCGCATAGATAACGCAGCTTTGCGAATATTGGCTAACGAAACGCCTTCAATATGGAAATCCATTGCCTGTCCCTTCGTGTGATAGCTTTTTTTCGCTACCCCACGGCTGTGGGCGCGCAGTTCATTATTGGTATCAACAGAGCGATAACCAGAAATAAGCTGCACTGGCTTGCTGGTACCCAGCAGGCCCTGAAGGCGGAATAACTGATCAAACAGTCCTGGGTCGATGGCTTTTATTTTATTCGCGCGGAAATCACGGAAAAAATGGTTAAGTCTTGCTAATTCATCCTGAATATAGCCTCTGCCATCGAAGAACTCCGCTTTTAACGACTCACCGGTGTGGAGATTGTTGAGCGTTAAAACTCGCGGACGAGGTGTCGAGAGGGTGGCAAATGCTGGCGTCGGCAAGATGGCCGCTGCGCCGAGCGCAACACCACCTAACGCCAGCAGTTTGCGGCGATTAGCGTCAAATTTGTCCATGATAATCAGGTCTACAGGTCAATGTTTATCGTAAATATGCTTAGCGCACGAAGGGCACCTTAACTGGCAAAGCTGACTACGTCAAGGCACCCAACCCCAGTAAATACGCGGCCTCCAGCCATATAGCCCCGCATTCACCATTACTTACGACAACCTATTTTCCCGAACTGCTTCATTTACCTGATTAATTGTTCAGCTTTTGGCAAAATTTGTGCGCCGGATCGCGCCGTGAGATCATAATTGTAAATATCTGTACGATACTGCGTCCGCCCGTCCTCACCCACAAACGCCGTCAGATAATAAAGATTGACCGGAATATTATGACGAATATTAACGTAACGCGTATCCCCCTGCTTCAGGGCGTCAGAGATGCGCGTATCGTTCCAGCCTGCATCCTGCAACAGCATATTAGCCAGCTCCGAGGCTTTATTGACACGTACACAGCCTGAACTCAGCGCGCGGGTGTCTTTCTGGAACAGATTGTGGTTCGGCGTATCGTGCAGATAGATAGCATCTGAACTCGGCATATTGAACTTGTAGCGTCCGAGCGAGTTATGTGCACCGGGTGCCTGCTGGAACCGGAATGGCAGATTAGACGCGGTAATGGTTGACCAGTCGACCATATAGGGGTCTATCGCCTCTTTGCTGTTCCAGCCGCGCATTACCGTATAGCCATGGCGTTCCAGGTAGCCCGGATCGTTCCAGACCTTGGGCAGAATGTCTTTACGTGCCAGCGTCGGCGGTACGTTCCACGGCGGGTTAACCACCACGTTGTTCAGTGCACTGCTCATCATCGGCGTTTTGCGATCGGGACGTCCCACAATCACGCGTGACGCCAGCACTTCACTGCCGTTCTGGTAATAGACCAGCGAATACGCCGGAATATTCACCATGATGCCGGTAGAGAGAGTCCCTGGCAGCAAGCGTAAACGCTGGATATTGAGCGCCAGCACCCCTGCCCGCTGCGCAGGTGAGACGTTCAGCCAGTCGCGCGTTGACTGGCCAATCACGCCATCAGCACCCAGCCCCTGAGCAGCCTGAAACTGCTTAACCGCTGCAACCAGCTCCCGATCGTAGGCCGCGGGCTTATCACTCAGAACGGCGGCTTTTTTCTCTTTCACCGGGGCTGACGGGCTGACAACGACGCTTTGCGCATCGTCACCCGGCAGGGCAATTTTAGGCCCGCTATCCAGAATACCGGAGCGTTTGAGGATCTCACGCAGGGCAGGCACATCGCTGCTCCACTGTCCAGGACGCAGCGTCGCGGTACCACGCATCTGCGGCCATGGACGTGAATCCCCGACCAGTTCCAGAAGCGACTGATGCATGGTCGCGTATTGCGGATGTGCCGGCGCGAGGCTCGCAATAAAGCGCGGCAGATCGCCACTATCCAGCGCCAGTTGCCACTGGTTAATTACCGACAGTGCCGGAGTCGCCAGCTTGTAAGGCTTATCGCTGTACAACCAACGGTTACCATTGACCGGAATACCGGCCACAAACTGGAGATACCCCATCATGGCATCGGAAAGCACCACGTCCCGCGCCTGCCCGGTGACAGCAGGATCGGTTAAGAGCTCAACCCATTTTGTGAACTGCGGCTGGAACCCTGCAATGGCGACTTCTGCCAGCTGTTGCTGGAAGGCGCGCACCGCATCACGGTTTTCCCACATGGGTTTCATGTCACGCGCCGCATAGAGCAGCGTGAGCTGACTGGTATAGACAGGCGTGTAGCCTGCTGGCAGCCCAGACAGCAACTGCTGGCGAAGCGATTCCGCGTCGATGCCTTCTGGCAACGGTTTAATACCGGCCATGATGGCCGTCGCAGGAGACTGCTCCAGCGGTTGAGACAGCGACGTTGGCTGTGTGCCAGTCGTTGCTGTGCTGTCAGTCGGCACAATTTCAGGCTCGTCGGCCTGAGCGGTTAACAGTGGAGCAAACGTCACTGCCAGGCATAAACTTAGCGCAGACAGCTGACGACCACATTTTTTCTTTAGCAACATCCCTTGCCCCCTGTTTTCACGACATGCCCATTACGTTGGGGCTTTCTTTTATTATAGGGTGACGGCAAACCTGTTGCCTTACCTTATGTAAAGAAGTTTAAAGATAACGCAGCCTTAAACACAAGTTAAGCGAAAAAAAAGCGGCGCTGGTGCGCCGCTCACGGTTAGAAAACGCCTCAGGACGCGTCTGCCGTTGTTTCAGGTAAGGATTCTGGCGGCTGTGGGGCAAAACCACGTAACCCGACCACGTGAACGTGTTCGGTATTCTGGAATACCTTACGCACCAGTTTATACGTGGTACCTTTCTCAGGACTGATGTTCTCCGGCGCTGCGATAATGAGCTGCATATCAAGACGCTCACAGAGTTCAAACAGCGTGGCAATTGAGCGGGCGTCAAGACGCGCCGCTTCATCCAGGAACAGCAGTCGACATGGGGAGATATCTTTGCCGCGCAGACGACGTGCTTCATCTTCCCAGCTCTGGACCACCATCACCAGAATCGACATCCCGGTACCGATAGCTTCACCGGTAGAGAGTGCACCGGACTCCGCACGGAGCCAGCCGTCTGAACCACGGTTAACCTCCACTTCCATTTCCAGGTAGTTACGGTAATCCAGGAGCTCTTCACCAATGGTTTGCGGCGTGCGTTGCCCCATGTCAATCTGCGGATTAAGGCGCTGATACAGTTTCGCCAGCGCTTCGGAGAAGGTCAGACGGTTGCTGTTGAACAGATCCTGATGCTGTTCGTGCTGTTCAGACAACACTTCCAGCAGCGTCGAGTGCGCTTCACGCACGTTCACGTTCAGACGCACGCTGTTCACCTGACCAAACGATACGCTCTGCAAGCCCTGGTTCAGCTGGCGAATTCGGTTCTGCTCGCGCTGGATGGTTTTACGGATGATATTCGCCACGCTGCGGGAACTGATAGCCAGCTTCTGCTCGCGGGAGGTCAACTCTTCCGTCAGGCGGCCCAGTTCGATTTCCATCTGCTCAATGGCTTCGACCGGATCGTCGGTACGAATGATGTCCTGACGAATACGCTCACGCAGGTGCTGATAAACGGCCACGAAGAACTGGATCTTACGCTCAGGGCGTTTCGGATCTTCGGACATACGCAGCACATCGCGCAGGTGTTCGTTATCCGCCACCGCCAGACGCAAGGCACCCAGCGCCTTATCCGACATAGAGCGCAGTTCATCCGCAGAGAGATAGGCCAGCTCGCGACGATGCAGACGGCGTTCAACGTTATTGTCTTTCACCATCCGCATGACGGCGCACCAGCCCGCCTTCGCGGTCACGACCTGCTCACGCATTTCGTGATAATCACGCTCCAGCTTGCGCAGGCGACGAGTCAGGTTATCCATTTCCGCTTCACAGAAGGTCAGCGCTTTTTCCAGCTGATTACGACGTACGCGGTTATTACTGAGCTGCGCATGCAGTTCATCACGACGGATACGCGCCCGCTCTTCTGCTCCGCTGTCAGCACGGACGCCAATGTCCTGTAACTCTTTCTGAAGATCGTTTAACAGCTCTTTCTTGGTGTCGAAGGAGCTTTTCAGCGAGGCCAGGACCTGATTGTACTGGTTCAGCTGTGCCGAGTGGCTACGCATCGCATCACGGGCGCGAGTACGTTCCGCTTCAGCCTGTTCAAGGCGCTGACGCAGCTTCTCATTGAGATCGCTGTTACCGCTCAGCATCTCCGCGGAATCGGAGTAGCCGAAGTGGGCCCGGCGCTGCACCACTTCCGTCAGGGCAAACGCCTGCTGGCGCGCTTCGCGCTGCACCTGCTGCGACCAGGCGTAATCTTCTTTTAACTGCTCGAACTGCTCCGGATCGCTCTGCAACACGGAGACCATTGGTTCGAGCTTCGCCAGCTGATTACCGTACTGCTGAACAAAACGTGCCGCTTCCTGAGCTTCATCCAGACGTTCCTGAATCTCATCCACGCGGTCAGCCAGCGTGTCATCTGCCAGCAGATTCAGGCGAGGCAGGATGCGGTTAAGGGCCGCAACGCCCTCTTTCGCCTGTTCGAACTGAACGCGACTTTGCTGGTTGTCATTTTCATGGTTTGAGATCGCACGCTCAAGCTCGCCGCGACGGGTGTTGAGCTTGCGAATTTCGGCTTCCGGGTCAGCTTCAAACGCCACGCCCAGATGGCTGCCGATAAAGCGGCTGAACGCCTGATGAAGACGCTGAGTTTTCTGCACGTCAAACGACAGGGTCGCAAAACGTTCAGACAGCGTCTCACGCTCGGCGTGCAGACTTTCAATCCGGTTTTCACGCGCTGCGCGACCAAACAGCGGAAGCTCAGGGAAGCGAGAATAACGCCACTGACGATCGGCGATTTTGACGACAACCGCTTTTTCCAGCTCATCGACGCTGAATACGCTGTCATCGAACGACTGCGGGTCCCCTTCGATTAAATAGAGGTCTTCCGGGCAATCTTCCAGTCCTGCCAGCTGGTCAGCAATCAGCGACAGATCCGGGACCACAATCGCGTTACGTGATGGGCCATACAGGGCTGAGAAGTACGGCGCATCGTCCAGACCGACATCGTCATAGATTTCGGACAACAGCACGCCGCCAAAACGTTCAGCCAGAGCGTTCAGACGCGAATCTTCCGAACCACCAGGCTGGCTTAAGCGCTCAATCTCTTCATCGATCTCGCGTTTACGGGCGCCGACTTCATCGCGCTCAACAATCGCCTCGCGCTCGCGCTCAAGCAATTGTTGCAGATATTCGGTCACGTCCTGGCTGGACTCAAACTGTTCGCCGCACTGTTCACTGAGCTGGTTCAGGCTGCTTTGGGCAGCCAGCCAGACTGGGGCACGCTGCAGCAGCACCTTAGAACGGGACTGAAGCTGTTCCATCTCCTGGCGCAGCGTCATGCGCTGTTCACTGGCGTTGGATACGGAATCGGAAAGCGCAGCAATACGCGCTTCGAGCTCCTGATGCAGAGCTTCAAGATCATCGAAATCGTAATTTTTGCCCTGGCGCTTACAGAACTCCGCCAGCATACGCTCGGCTTCCTGCTGTTCGCGAAGACGCTGTTCCAGTTCGTTCAGGCGCATACGCAGCGGCTGAACCTGCTCGGCCAGATGGCGCTGGTTCACACCGTCGCGCAGCAGTTCACGGGCAACTTCCCACGCTTCGTTACGCGCAAGCGGTCCGTTAATTGCCACAACCAGCTGGTACGCTTGCTCAAACTGACTGTGCGCCGTTTGCGCGACGCTCATCTTCTGTTCAAGCGAGAGCAGTTTCTCGGTCGCTTCCTGCTCTTTGGCCTGGAAGGTATCCAGCCACTGGTCAGCGCTTTCCGGGGTGAGGTCAGGCAGATGACACAGCTCTTTTGCACGCTGTAACGCCTGAAGTGCCTGGGTATACTGAATTGCACGCGTCTGCTGCACATCCAGCGCCTGCTGGTAATCGGCCAGCTGATTTTTCAGCTCATCCACTTCCAGCTCGGCGGCCTCAGCACGTGCCTCGTTCTCTTCCTGCATGTCGGCAGCTTCCGCCACCACTTCATTTTGCTCTTCGAGACGAATTTGCAGCTCATCGAGATCCGCTTCGTAGCGCTCGATCTTCTCCTGCTGACGCAGGGCGGTCTGCACCAGGTTCAGGTGATCGCTGGCAGCCTGGTAATCGGCTTCCAGATCGCCTTCGGCACCGTTGTGCTCGCCCAGTTCACGCGCCATTTCGACGTGCTTATACTGCTCAGCCACCAGCTGTTTACGGGAGGTGAACAGTTCGCGGCGGTACTCTAACGCCTGATCGAGATGGACACGACGTTCATTGGCGTGACGCATATAGTCCGCCGCCACGTAGTTGGTGGCCTCGCTAATCAGATGCTTAAACAGGTCACGGTCAGACTGCGTCACGCGAATGGCTTCGAGCGTCATGCGGTTTTCACGCAGCGCAGCTTCCATATCCTGGAAGGCCTTACGCACGCCGCTGTTTTCCGGTAACAGGTAGTCGCGCAGGGAGCGGGTAATGGCGCTGGAGATACCACCGTACAGCGATGCTTCGATCAAACGGTAGTATTTGCTACGGTCAGACGCGCTGCGCAGACGACGCGCCACAACGCCCAGATCGAACATCAGGGAGTGGTAATCCGTAATGGAGTTGAACTGCTTGAACTGCACGCCTTCGATGGTTTCGAGCTTATCTTTCAGCTCCTGCAACGTCAGCACGCGCGCCTGGCGCTCATTCAGGGTTTCCGTCAGCAGCGCTGTGGGCTGCATGGAGGTTGGCAGACCCTGGATGGCAAACGGTTTAATGTCCACTTTACGGTCACGGCCTGCGACCTGCTGCAGACGTACCCCCACCACCACACGCTGATGTCGGGAGTTAATCACGTCCAGAACCGAATAACAGACGCCTGCTTTGAGCTTACCGTGCAGGCCTTTATCGCGAGAGCCGCTGGTCGCCCCCGCTTCGGTGGTGTTACGGAAATGGAGCAGCGTCAGATCGGGGATCAGTGCCGTAACAAACGCCGCCATGGTGGTGGATTTACCCGCACCGTTACCACCGGAGAGCGTCGTAACCAGCTCATCCAGATCGAACGTCCGGGCAAAGAAGCCGTTCCAGTTAATCAGCGTTAGTGAGCGAAATTTACCGCGTTCAATCATTACTCTTCCTCCCCGCTATCCGGCAGATTCTCTTCATGCTCATCATCGAGCTGCAAATGGTTTTCCACCGGCATCGCTTCACCGTCGCGGATCATGCGAAGCTGCGCTTCACGCGCATCGTCGCCCGCACGCACATCGGCGCCGAAGCGGAAGACAGATTCCGTGATGCGGAATTTGCTGCTGTCATGGCCCATAAACCAGACCATGCCCAGACGACGCAGTCGGTTAAGGGAAGAGCGAACTTTTTCCTGCAATTTCTGGCGGTCAAGATCCGAGCCGGTGGAGCGGTTATTCACCAGCTTAAGCAGCTTGCTCTCATCCGCCAGCGCCAGCAGCTCGTCGTAAAGCTCCTGCTGGGTGAAGATGCCTTCATTTGCCAGACGCTCCGGGCTGAGATAGAGGTAACAAAGAATTTTGCCGACCATCATATCCAGCTCAGAGAGCACGGAACGCGGAATCAGGGTTGTGGAACGTGGACGCAGGTAGAAAAACCCTTCCGGTGCGCGGATGAGCTCCACGTTATAGCGGGCGTAAAACTCTTCCAGGTACTCCTGGAAGTCCATCAAAAAGGCGTGATTGTCCAGCTCGTCTAAGCCAATGTGACGACCGGCACGCAGTTGGCTGTCCAGCGCCGGAAACAACGGATTCGCCAGCGCCTGTGCCAGCTTAACTGGCATCACTTGTTCAATATTTGTCAATGACATGCGCCTGTACCTTGGCTCCGTAATCGTTAATCGGCTGCCACTTCGGCGGCAGCCCGGTGAAATCTGCTTGCGCGACGCCCAGACGCACGGCCTGGTCTACCACGATGCGGGCGATGTCGAAGTGGCGCGCGCGAGGATATTGCGCCAGATAGTCGCGCACCACGAGCCCAAGATCCAGCGGCACTTGTCTGGTTTTGTAGACAGCGAGCTGTTCTTCGATCATCGCCGCAAGTTGCTCACGAATTTCGTTGAACTCTTCATATTCCAGATCCGGTGGCAGTTCACCGGTCACTTCTTCATCGCGCAGGGCCATCTCTTCGTCGCGCATATCCAGCAGACGATCGGCACTGGCGTAAGTCAGCGCCCATGGCGCATCGAAATAGGTCTGTACCGACTGGCGCAGACGCTGAGCAAAGACGCGGTTTTTATCCATATCGATCGCGGTACGGATAAATTTATGCACGTGACGGTCATAACCGATCCACAGGTCAATCGACTGCTGACCCCAGCTAATAATACGATCGAGTTTGCTCTGCAGATCGAACACCAGACGGTCAATAAAATGCAGATCGTCATGGGCCATGGTCGCATCCTGGATGCGCAGCAGGTTCGCCTGAAGCTTATCCCCTGCCGCTTCCAGCGTATCCTGCAGTTCACGCAGCGTACCCGAGGTTTCCGACAGCAACATTTCACAGCTGGAGATGGCCGCACGCCAGTCTTTATTCAGCAACTGTGCGATATCGTCTTTTACCTGTTGCTGCTGTTCATCCATCAGACGCTGGGTCAGATCGATGCTGTCGAAAATCTCTGCCACCGAATATTTCAGCGGCGCATAGACGTTACGGTGCCAGTGGAATTCGTCACCGTTTTCATCCGCTGCATCGGCGGCGCGCTTAAGTTCACCCGCCACAATCGAGAGCTGCATGGAAAGACGCAGCGTGGAAAATTCACGCTGGCGGATGTAGTAATCGGTGATGCCAATACCCAGTGGCGTCAGACGATAGATGGCGTTTCCTTCCGCCTGCTCGCTGGTAAAGCGGTTCAGCAGACGTTGACGCACCATATCGTTGATTGCGTTGTTGGCACGCACGCTAATGGTTTCGCTGGTTTGCTCAAACGCATCACTGACATGGCGGAACGCATCCACCAGTTCACCCTCGCTCATTTCGCCATCCAGCCGTTCGCCGTTCAGCGTGGCAACCGCCAGCAGGAAAGAGAGTCTGTCTACCGGCAGCGAGATGGAGAAATCGTTTTTCCTGGCCCAGGCAACCAGTTCGGGGACTGTCTGGGAAAATTCACTCATAGGTTATCCTTGCATCTGCGGCTTGTGCGCGGTGACGTGAATATAGCGGCCAAGACTGACAAAAGGTTCCTGACGGCAATACCGCGTTTCCAATTCTGTTAAGGTGTCAAAACAGTCACGCTGTTTGTGTTTTTCACGCAGATAATCATGAAACACCCTGACGCCCGTTTTCCCGGTTATCTGCCAGCCAATCTCTTCCAGCCAGCCATACACCTGCTGCGGATCGCGCGGATAATCCGGGGAAAGCGTGCGTTTTTTCTTTTTTGGCATCCCGACCTGAACATAGTCGAAGTTACCCGCAACCATGTTGTGCATCAGGAAGCCGTTAGCATTGTAGAACATCAATGACAGCGTACCGCCCGGGCGCAACATCGACCACAGGGTGCGTAACACGCTTTGCGGATCGGCAACCCACTCCAGCACTGCATGAAACAATATCAGATCAACCTGGGTTTCCAAATGCTGTGCGATGTCCTGAGCGGCGCATTGTATAAAATGCATGTTGTCGCTCACACCTTTCTCTTCTGCGGCACGCGTCGCACGCGCGATCATCTCAGCAGAAAGATCGCAAAGCGTTACGTGATGACCGCGCTGGGCCATTTTAATAGCCGTCTGCCCTTCACCGCCGCCAGCGTCCAGCACGCGCAACGTTTGCCCCTCAAACGAGGCCAGGATGTTGTCCAGATCCTGCCAGAGGATCGTCTGACGCAACTGCCCTTTCGTGGTGCCATAAATGTTGCGCGAAAACTTTTCCGCGATGTCATCAAAATTGCGATCCCGCATTGGGAGAGTTCCACTCGCTAACTGCAAAACCGCTATTTTGTCACACCCGCGCGGAGAATGAACCTCTCTGGTGTAATATCACGAGTAATCACCTGCTATATGGTTAAAAAAGGAACCAAAAAGGATGCTTTTTACCCTGAAGAAATACATTGGGGGGATGATGCTTCCCCTTCCACTGCTGCTTATCATCATTGCGCTGGGGCTGGCGCTGGTGTGGTTTAGTCGCTTTCAGAAAAGTGGCAAAACGCTTATTACCGTCGGCTGGCTGGTTCTGCTGCTGCTGAGTCTGCAGCCGGTTGCGGATAGCCTGTTACGCCCTGTCGAAAACAGGTACCCGACATGGCAGGGTCATCAGAAGGTGAAGTATATCGTGGTGCTGGGTGGGGGGTACACCTGGGATCCGAACTGGGCCCCCAGTTCAAACCTGATTAACAACAGCCTGCCTCGACTGAACGAAGGTATTCGCCTGTGGCTGGCGAATCCGGGATCGAAAATGATCTTTACCGGTGCGGCGGCAAAAACAAACCCGGTCAGCACGGCCGAAGCCGGAGCCAGAGTGGCTGAATCGCTGGGTGTACCGCGTTCCGCTATCATCACGCTGGACAGCCCAAAAGACACTGAAGAAGAAGCTGCCGCCGTGAAGCAGGCGATTGGCGATGCCCCGTTCCTGCTGGTTACGTCCGCCTCGCACCTGCCGCGGGCGATGATTTTCTTCGAAAGAGTTGGCCTGCATCCCCTCCCCGCGCCGGCTAACCAGATGGCCATCGACGCGCCGCTTAACCCGTGGGAACGGGCGATCCCGTCCCCGGTATGGCTGATGCACAGCGATCGTGTCGGTTACGAAACACTTGGACGCCTCTGGCAATGGCTAAAAGGCGCGTCAGGCGAGCCAGGGCAGGAGTGATTTCGTGGCGAGATCGAAGTTGGCGCGATTAAAACGGCCAGTATTGACCAGTTGCGCCACTTCATCCCAGAGCAGATAGAGCCAGCGGCGCCAGAGAAACGCTTCTGCAACCGGCGCCCGCTGGAGATAATGCCAGAGTAACCCCTCTGCGGCCCCGCTGTCGCTGAGCCTGAACAACTCGTACTCGCGCGGTGCCCAGAGCATGATCCCCGGTCCTACCATTGCCAGAAGCTGGTCGCTGCGAGGGTCTTTCAGCATGCTGCGCAGGGTAAAATTGCCGTGAACCAGCACGCAGTTGTCGTTAAAGCCGTCAAACAGCGCGGGCAAACACTCCCGGGTGCGGAACAAAATACGTTTGTCCTGCATGGTCAAACCGGTGTTATTAAACTGATTAAGGGTGCCCCACAACACTTCGACCCGCTGGCGGTACCACAGTGGCCACAGGTTTTCCTGGGTGCTGTCTACCGGCCCGACGAGCCCACCGCTGTCTTGTCTGTGCCAGCCCAGCAGCGCCTCGACAATCTGATCTTTCAGCTGTTCCCAGCGTTCCGGTGAACGAGCAGGCGCTTCCACAGGCACGCCACGTAACCGCTCAATCAGCAGGACATCGGGGCCGGGGTGTTCTTCATGCGTCATCACGCCATACACCGTCGGCATGCGGACGGTCCCTTGTCGCGCAAGCATCGACATTTTCCAGGCCAGCTGCCTTGCAACGCCCGGCGAGGTAAAACTTCGGGCCATCAGCGGCATTGGGTTTCCCTGGCTGTCATATAACGACCAGAGTGCGGTATCTGCTTTTTCGTTCACACACTCAACCCTGCTTAACTTCTCACCCAGCAGATGGCTCAGTTCAGCACGCAGCTGTTCCATATGAGATTACCCCCATTAAGACTACTGCTTTTATAATGAGCGCGCGGACAGAAGATGTCACCCGACAGAGATCAATTATGGAAAAGAAAGGGAAAATAACCGGGAGAGAACATCCCCCCGTAAGGAGGGATGCGGGCGCTATTAACGCAATTCGGCGCGGACGCGCTCAAGATCTTCCGGGGTGTCAACACCCGTACCTGGCACTTCCTGCGCAACGGCAACGTGAATTTTTTCCCCGTACCAGAGCACGCGGAGCTGCTCCAGCATTTCGATATGCTCCAGCGGGCTGGGTGCCCAGGTGACATAACGACGAATAAAGCCAGCGCGGTAGCCGTAGATCCCCAGATGACGCAGGAATGAATCACCAATGGTCTCTTTTGAAACCGCAAAACGATCACGATCCCAGGGAATAGTGGCGCGAGAGAAGTAGAGCGCATAGCCCTCGGCATCCATCACCACTTTCACCGCGTTCGGATTAAACGCCTCTTCAGCGTGGAGCACAGGAACCGCGAGTGTAGCCATACCGACCTGGCGCTGCGCCAGGTTTTCCGCCACCTGGCGAATAATGACCGCCGGGATCATCGGCTCGTCGCCCTGTACGTTAACGATGACGGTATCATCACTAAAACCGCATTTCTCAACCACTTCTGCCAGCCGCTCTGTGCCGGACTGGTGATCGGCGCGGGTCATGCACACTTCTCCACCAGCCGCCTCAACCGCACGGGCAACGTCCGGATGATCGGTTGCCACGATAACGCGCTCAGCACCGGACTCACGCGCACGTTCAAGGACATGCACAATCATCGGTTTGCCGTTGATATCCACCAGCGGTTTACCCGGCAGACGGGTTGATGCATAACGCGCAGGAATAATGACAACAAAACTCATGGTTTGCTCTCTTCTGCCACCAGGGAGCGGGCTTCGTTTTCCAGCAATACCGGAATACCGTCGCGCAGCGGAAATGCCAGACTGTCCAGCTTGCAAATCAGCTCTTGTTTGTCCTGGCTGTAGTAAAGTTTGCCGTTGCACACCGGGCAGGCAATAATTTCAAGTAAACGGTGATCCATAGTTCCTCCGTATGGGTAATCGCTAAAGCTTAACACATTCCTTTTTCAGGGAGTGTCTGTTTCCCAGCCACGTCGACAGGTGCTAAACAACCCGTCAGGCACCCGACCCAGCGCCACGTCGTGGGCCCCCTGCCAGCATGCGAATTCGCTAATGGCGGAGGTTAATCCTTTTTCCAGCGCCGCGGTGGTCTTGATCCCCTCTTCAAGATAGAGCGCGATAATCTCCAGCGTGCCGGTTTTGCGGTGCATTTTGGCGTCCATTCGACCGACCAGTTGCCCTTTGTGCAGCAGAGGCAACACAAAGTAGCCGTACTGACGCTTTGGCGCGGGGGTGTAACACTCAAGCCGATAGCTGAAATTAAACAGCTGTTCGGCCCGTTTTCTGTCCCACACGACCGGATCGAAAGGCGATAACACCGCGCTGTGGGTTGCCTGAAGCTTACTGTCCAGAGCCTGGGGTAAAAGCGGGAGGAGATCCGAATGCAGCCACATGTCCCCGAGGGTTTCTACCGTGACGGGGATAACACGATGTTCACGCTGCCACATTTCCAGCAGCGGTTTCAGGGCCGGCTGGCGAAGGCGATAGTAATCCGCCAGCCACTGCGGCCGGAAAATGCCCAGACTGCGGGCGCTGTTCTCCAGCATGATGGCTTCCGCTGCCTCCTGGGTAAGTAAGTCACGCTCATCGTCCCAGTGGGGCATCACGCGGTGCGTCAGGTCATACACGCGCTGAAAATTACGCCGTTCAATCACCATGACTTTGCCGGACGTAAACAGTCCTTCAAGGTGGCGTTTGTGCGGCTTCCACTCCCACCAGCCGCTGGTCCCTTTTCTCGGATGTTCAAAATCGGCGGAACGTACAGGGCCGTTTTGCTGAATATGCTCGATAAGCTGTGCTATTTCAGTCGCGTGCTCCTGCATCCATTCCTGGCGGTATTTCCAGCCCATCTTTTCGGGGGCCAGCATGCGATGGCGAACCAGGGCAAAATCGCTGCGCGGCAGGAAACAGGCCTCGTGCGCCCAGTACTCCATTAAGTCCCCCTTACTGAGCGCGTCATCCAGCCACTGAGGCGGATAATTCCCCAGTCGACTAAACAGCACAAGGTAAGGGCTACGGGCCACGATATTAATGGTGTCAATTTGAAGGAGCGACATGCGCTGAACGGTAGAGAGAATATCGGCGGGCTGCGCGCGGCGGCGGGGCTTTTTGAGCAGCCCCTGCGCGGCAAGGTGCAAATGACGTGCGGCTGAAAGCGAGAGTTGCGGTAAAGACATGCGTTTTCCTGTCAGTCAAAGCGCCACCAGAACCGCGTAAGCCATTACTGCACTAACGCAATCAGTTCCTTGAGCAATTGTTCCGGTTGCTCACCGCTGAGTTCAGCGTCAACCGGCAGATACCACCAGTTATCCTTCGCAAAGGCACGGCATTTCACCGCATCTTTTTCAGTCATGATTAGCGTCTGCCCCGGAGCTGTCAGGGCCGCGACCCGATCTGGCACCAGCGCCTGATGATCGGCCAGCGGAACGCGTTTTTCAAGCCGGGCGCCACACTGTTCCAGCGTCGCGAAGAAACGCGGAGGATGACCGATACCCGCCATGGCCACCAGCGCGGGTAACAAGGAGACAGCACGGCGCTCTCCGGTCAACAGATTCACCGCCATTCCCGGCCTGAGATGCATAGGGATCTCACCCGGTTTGGCCTCTCCACCGTTAACAATCACCGCATCAACGGACCTGAGACGCGAAGCACGTTCGCGCATTGGTCCGGCGGGTAGCCACCAGCCGTTACCGAACCGGCGAACCCCGTCAATGACCACAATCTCTTTATCACGCGCCAGCGCGTAATGCTGCAGACCATCGTCAGTAATAATAATGTCTACCGTGTGTTCGGCAAGAAGTGCCTGAACGGCATCACTGCGTACCGGGGAAACCGCAACAGGTGCACCTGTACGCTGGTATATCAATACTGGCTCATCACCCGCTTCAGCGGTCGTAGTTTCCGCCGTCAGCAACAGGGGATACTGCGCCGCTTTTCCGCCATACCCACGCGATACCACGCCTGGGCGTATACCGCGTTTTTGCAGTTGCTCCACCAGCCAGATCACCACCGGTGTTTTACCGTTGCCGCCAGCCGTCAGGTTACCCACCACGACAACCGGCACCGGCGCGCGCCATGCTTGCTTCAACCCCAGACGGTAAAGCAGACGAATGAGGCCGCTCACCAGGCCATAAAGCCAGGAAAGCGGCAGAAGCAGCAGCCACAGCGGTGATTCACCGGACCAGATGCGTGCAATCATTCGCCGAATTGCATCTTATGCAGTTGGGCGTAAACGCCGCGGTGCGCCAGCAAATCAGAGTGGCTTCCGCGTTCGACAATCACGCCATCTTCAACAACGACGATTTCGTCAGCCTGCTCGATAGTCGACAGACGGTGCGCAATCACCAGCGATGTACGGTTCTTTTGTAGCTCATCCAGCGCCGACTGAATGGCACGTTCAGATTCCGTATCCAGCGCAGAGGTTGCTTCATCCAGAATCAGAATCGGGCTATCACGTAACAGCGCACGAGCAATGGCGATACGCTGGCGCTGGCCACCGGAGAGCAGTACACCGTTCTCACCGATAATGGTATCCAGACCGTTATCCATCTTGTTGATAAAGTCCATCGCATAGGCCATACGAGCGGCCTTTTCAATCTCCGCACGGCTGTACTCTTCTGTACGCGCATAGGCAATGTTATTTGCCACCGTATCGTTGAAGAGATGCACATTCTGGGAGACCAGCGCCACCTGGTTACGCAGCGACTGCAGGGTATACTCCCGCAGGTCATGGCCATCCAGCAGGATTTCACCCTCGTCGATATCATAGAAACGGGTGATCAGGCTGGCGATGGTGGATTTACCTGAGCCAGAGCGGCCTACCAGCGCAACGGTTTTACCCGCGGGAATGGACAGGTTGATATTACGCAAAGCCGGCGTTTCGCGGCCAGGATAGGTGAAAGTCACATTGCGGAATTCAACATCGCCGTGGGCGCGTTCAATCTCGCGTTTACCTTCATCTTTCTCCTGTTCGGTATCCAGAATGCTGAACAGGGTCTGGCAGGCAGCCATCCCGCGCTGGAACTGAGCGTTGACGTTCGTCAGTGATTTCAGCGGACGCATCAGGGCAATCATCGATGAGAAGACCACGGTGATGGTACCTGCCGTCAGCGTCTCCATCACGCTCGGGAAGCTGGCCGCATACAGAACAAAGGCCAGCGCCAGAGAAGCGATCAACTGGATGATAGGGTCAGAAATTGAAGAGGCCGAAACCATTTTCATCCCCTGCAGACGCATTTTGTTGCTGACTTTATCAAAGCGTTTGGTTTCGACTTCCTGCCCGCCGAAAATCAACACCTCTTTATGCCCTTTCAGCATCTGCTCAGCGCTGGTCGTAACCTGACCCATCGTGTTCTGCATATTCTTACTGATGTTGCGAAAACGCTTTGAAACGACGCGAATAGCAATAGAGACAACCGGTGCCAGCACGATAAGGATCAGTGACAGCTGCCAGCTGTAATAGAACATCATGATGAACAGACCGATAATCGATGCACCCTCACGCACCACGGTAATCAGCGCGTTGGACGACGATGATGCCACCTGCTCGGAGTCGTAGGTAATACGTGAGAGCAAGGTACCGGTAGACTGCTTATCAAAGAACGCTACTGGCATGCCCATCATGTGGCCAAACAGCCGACGGCGCATGGTCATAACGACTTTCCCGGAAACCCAGGAGATACAGTAGCTCGAAATGTAGCTGGTGATACCGCGTAAGATCATCAGTCCAATAACCACCAGTGGCATCCATATCAGCACTGAGCGATCTGTTTTACCAAAACCGTCATCCAGTAACGGTTTGAGAAGCGATAACATAAACGTATCGCTGGCTGCGTTGAGGACTAACGCTACACCCGCCACGATCAAGCCTGCTTTAAAAGGTGCAATCATCGGCCAGAGTCGGCGGAAGGTTTGCCACGTGGAGAGATCTTTGTCGTTATGCATTCAAAAAACCAGCATCTGTTGAAATAGCCGCATATTCTACCCGTTATCTCCGGGCGCGCCAAACCACTGATGATACCAACGCGGTAAATATTCATCACGTACGCGCTGTATTTGCCATCGATGTTGCGAGAATGTCACCGATATTTGTCCAGAATGGGGGGTATCGTGCCAGATATAGCCCTCTTTTCGATAACGTCTGATAACTTTTGCCGACGGAAAATGCCATGCGTTATAGCGGGCCGCAGAATCGAGCGCGATCCTCCCCTCTACCCGCTGCACCAGTGGCAATGATGAAGACGTATTGCTGCCATGATGGGGTACCTGTATCACAGTGGACGCCAGATGACGCCAGTAATGGCTAAGCATAGTCTGTTCCGCTTGCGCTTCAATATCCCCCGTAAGCAATGCACTCTGCTCACCATCGTCGATTTTTACCACGCAGGAGCGATTGTTCCCCCTTTCGGAATAGCCCGCAGGTGGCCAGTGGACGGTGAAGGTTAACCCCTCCCATATCCATCTCTGCCCGCGAAAACAAGGCCGATGTTCCGCCCGATCTAACGGGCTTCTTATCCATAACGTGGGCCATGTTTTTTGCAGCGTCGCCAGGCCGCCCGCATGGTCGAGATGCTCATGACTGAGGATGACGCCTTCTGGTTGCAAATGGTGCCAGCGTAGCCACGGAATGATTAACTGCCGGGCACTATCACCACCCGGCCAGGCGAGCCCGGTATCATAAAGAAGGGCTTTACCGTGGCGTTCAATGACCACCGCCAGTCCCTGCCCCACATCCAGCATATGCAGTGTCCAGCCCTCACTTCTCACCGTTCGCCAGAGTGGAAATGCCAGTAAGACACTCCCTGCCAGACACACTGCAGGAACGGATTTCCAGGCATGAAAGCGCCAGCCGATAATGGCAAGCCAGGGCAATAACGTCAGGTATTGCCACCGTTCATCTACATTCTGCCAGCCATCCGGCAGGCGCATCAGCATCCAGAACAACCCCCCCAGGGATTTATCGGCTGCAAGCCAGAGGGCACTTTCCAGCGCCGTCAGCGGCAACAGATGAAGCAACATTCCGGCCAGGATCAGCGGTACGCAGACAAAAGTGACCAGGGGGACGGCAAAGAGATTAGCCACCAGGGAAGAGAGGCTAAACCCATGAAAAATCAGCACCTGTAATGGCATAAGCAGAAGCAACATGCCGGTTTGCAGATAGAGCAGATTCAGAAAAGGCTGTAACCAGCGAACCCGGTGCCCGCGAGGAAGAGGCAGCCACTGAAACCAGAAAATCAGCGCGGCGACGGCAAAAGCTGAAAGGGCCAGACTTTGAGAAAGCACGGCTAAGGGATCGCTTATCAGGATTGCCGCGATACAGCAACACCACACCTGCCAGGGAGACCACTGACGGGCGCCAATGCGCAATGCCGCCAGCACGGCAAGTGCGATAACCGTTCGCAATGCGGGCGGTTGCAGCCCGGTAAGCCAGGCGTAGAAAGCGGCAAAGAACAACCCGGCCAGGAGAGGAATCTGCCAGTGGATCCAGTGGCCCGGCATCAAGAACTGAAGCCCACGCGCAAGTAACCAGACGATGGATGCGGCCAGCGCAATATGCAGACCCGAAATTGCCATCAGGTGCAGCGTGCCGGTGTCGCGCATCAGATCTTTAATTTCCCGGGGCACCTCCAGACGTTCTCCCATCCCCAGCCCAAGCATAACCGCGCCCCAGTGAAAAGCAGAAAGCCGGTGTTGCAGTGACATCAGGTACTGAGCACGCAAGCTGCAGTTTTCATCGACGATTTTCGCCTGCGTGAAACGTCCGCTGAGCGTCTGGTGTCGGGCAAAGGCGCTTCGCTGGGGATCATATCCCCCGTCGTTTAGCTCGCCATGCACAGGCCGGAGCCTGAGCGTCATAGCCCAGCGCTGACCGGCACACACCTTTTGCGGCAGGTAATTGCCATACAGCGTCACGCCCGTGGATGCCCACCAGCGTTGACCATCGACACGCAGAATGTTGCCCTGATGCATTGTTGCACCATCGGTGGCCGTGATTTCTATCTCTGCCTGCACTGCTCCCGTCGTTAAATGTTGCATCGGCCAGACGCTTTCCTGCGCAGCAAGAAGACCCCAGACACAAAATAACACCATGATCCCCATATACTTCAGGACGTTGTGTCGCTGGGCGGCCAGCGCTATCCCACCGGCTATCATTACCCACACGGTATGACGTTCAGGCAGGACGGGTAACCAGAGTAACGGCACGATCGCCAGAATGGCGCAAAGACTTATCGCGGGAATGCCCATTACTACCTCCCTGTTTGAGGGTGACAGTATGGAAGCAGGCAGGGTGAGTCGTCAGCCAGAAGAAACGCGGTTTACAGCGGGCGCTGAAGCATTTTTATCCGTTTGCAGAAAACAAAAGGAAAATTGCGCGGCATCTTCAGAATAAAAGCGACAGGCACAAAAAAAGCACCCGCAGGTGCTTTCTTTCGAACCCAGTTTAGCGCTGATGGCTAAACTCAGTTGCCGTAAATGTTGGCGCGATCGCGCAGTTCTTTACCCGGCTTAAAGTGTGGAACGTACTTACCTTCCAGTTCGACTTTATCGCCAGTTTTCGGGTTACGCCCGGTACGTGGAGCACGATAGTGCAGAGAAAAACTACCGAAACCGCGGATTTCAATGCGCTCGCCCTGGGCAAGAGTGGAGGCCATATGCTCCAGCATCTCTTTTACGGCATCCTCCACTGCTTTCGCAGGGATATGCGGTTGCTGACTGGCAAGTCTTTCAATCAATTCTGACTTGGTCATGATTCCTCCGGTTCCTTTCAAACCAATTAGCTGAACAGCTCATTAAACAAGGGCGGCCGTAGCCGCCCTTTGTTATTGATTACAGGACGAATCCTCTAATCTGTCAAGTTTGCTCCTCATCCTTCTCGCTGTAAATGCGTTACAGCTCAAAATGATGCGGACAACCTGATATTACTCGCCTTTAGCTGCTTTGAAAGCTTCAGCCATTGCGTTGTTAGAGAAGTTTGCATCTTCCTGTTTGTTAACAGTTGCGATTGCATCTTTCTCATCAGCTTCGTCTTTAGCACGAACAGACAGGCTGATTGCACGGTTCTTACGGTCAACACCGGTGAACTTAGCTTCAACGTCGTCACCAACGTTCAGAACCAGAGTGGCATCTTCAACGCGGTCACGTGAAGCTTCAGAAGCGCGCAGGTAACCTTCAACGCCGTCAGCCAGTTCTACGGTTGCGCCTTTAGCGTCAACTGCAGTGACTTTACCGTTTACGATTGCGCCTTTCTTGTTCAGTGCAACCCAGTTGTTGAACGGATCTTCTGCGAGCTGTTTAACGCCCAGGGAGATACGTTCACGCTCTGCGTCAACCTGCAGAACAACTGCAGCGATTTCGTCGCCTTTTTTGTATTCACGAACTGCTTCTTCGCCTGCAACGTTCCAGGAGATGTCAGACAGGTGAACCAGGCCATCGATGCCGCCGTCCAGGCCGATGAAGATACCGAAGTCAGTGATAGACTTGATTTTACCTTCAACACGGTCACCCTTGTTGTGGGTTTCCGCGAACTGCTGCCATGGGTTGTTTTTGCACTGTTTCAGGCCCAGGGAGATACGACGACGTTCTTCGTCGATATCCAGAACCATAACTTCCACTACATCACCAACGTTAACAACTTTGGATGGGTGGATGTTTTTGTTGGTCCAGTCCATTTCGGAAACGTGCACCAGGCCTTCAACGCCTTCTTCGATTTCAACGAAGCAGCCGTAGTCAGTCAGGTTGGTAACGCGACCAGTCAGTTTAGTACCTTCTGGGTAACGCTTAGCGATAGCTACCCATGGATCTTCGCCCAGCTGTTTCAGGCCGAGGGATACACGAGTACGCTCGCGGTCGAACTTCAGCACTTTAACAGTGATTTCGTCGCCCACGTTCACGATTTCGCTTGGGTGCTTAACGCGTTTCCACGCCATGTCGGTGATGTGCAGCAGGCCATCAACGCCGCCCAGGTCAACGAATGCGCCGTAGTCAGTGAGGTTCTTAACGATACCTTTGACTTCCATGCCTTCCTGCAGGTTTTCCAGCAGCTGATCGCGTTCTGCGCTGTTTTCGGATTCGATAACGGCACGACGGGATACAACAACGTTGTTACGCTTCTGGTCCAGCTTGATTACTTTGAACTCAAGCTCTTTGCCTTCGAGGTGCAGGGTGTCACGGACTGGACGAACGTCTACCAGAGAACCTGGCAGGAACGCACGAATACCATTCAGCTCAACAGTGAAGCCACCTTTAACTTTGCCGTTGATAACACCGACCACAGTTTCAGCTTCTTCGTAAGCTTTTTCCAGCGTGATCCAAGCTTCGTGACGTTTAGCTTTTTCACGGGAAAGCAGGGTTTCGCCGAAGCCGTCTTCTACTGCATCCAGAGCAACGTCAACTTCGTCACCAACCTGGATTTCCAGCTCGCCCTGGGCGTTTTTGAACTGCTCTGCCGGAATGGCGGACTCAGATTTCAGACCGGCGTCAACCAGTACTACGTCTTTGTCGATAGCAACAACAACACCACGAACGATGGAACCCGGACGGGTTTCGATTGTTTTTAAGGATTCTTCAAATAGTTGAGCAAAAGATTCAGTCATGTTTAATCTTCAGGTTAATATAACGTCCACCTGGCTCCGTGCCGGATGGGGTTGTTTCACATACCCGCCGTCAATCCATTGCAGCGGGGGTACTGCTAAATCGTTCGCAATTACGCGAGTGCCAGTTTTTGGCGCGCATATTGTAGCGCTTTTTCAATCACTTGCTCAATAGTTAAACTGGTTGAATCCAGAACTAATGCATCTTCTGCAGGAACAAGTGGGGCGACGGCGCGGTTACGATCGCGGTCATCGCGCTCTTTTATCTCGGACAAAAGGCGATCAAAGTTAACACTAAACCCCTTTTCCTGCAACTGAAGCATGCGGCGTTGAGCCCGTTCTTCCGAGGAGGCGTCGAGGAAAATTTTCACTGGCGCATCAGGGAAGACAACGGTTCCCATGTCACGCCCGTCAGCGATCAGGCCAGGCAGTTCGCGGAAGGCGCGTTGACGGCGCAGCAGTGCTTCACGCACGCGCGGGAAAGCGGCAACCTGTGAAGCGGCATTCGCCACGTCCTGAGTCCGAATTTCACCGCTGACATCTTCACCTTCGAGAATCACTTCCAGATTTCCGTTGGTTGAGATAAAGCGAACATCAAGATGGGTAGCCAGCGGAACCAGCGCGTCTTCGGAGGCCACATCAACATGGTGATGCAGCGCCGCAAGCGCTAACACGCGGTAAATAGCACCAGAGTCCAGCAGATGCCATTGCAATGCTTCCGCCATTGCCTTGCACAAGGTGCCCTTTCCTGCACCGCTTGGGCCATCAATGGTTATGACCGGGGCAATTGCCGTCATCTTTATCTCCTTAAACAGGCATACCGTTAACGTAAACGCCGCGCATTATACGCGCCAATGCCCACAATCGTTAACGTTGTGTGCAAAAACGCGAATTACAGGTATTTAGATGAAGAATTATTGCGCAATGATACTTCTACATCGTTCGCGTTGCTTGCCGGCGGCAGGCGCACATCTTCAGAAGTGTAGATCATCACGTCAATGAGTGGGAACGGTGTAAGCGCGCCAGCACAGAGGCTGGCGCGAAGGCAAATCAGGCAGGGGTACTGATACGCGCCAATTGCTCGAAGTAGTCCGGGAAGGTTTTCGCCGTACATTTCGGGTCGAGAATGGTCACAGGCGTATCGGAGAGCGCCACCAGCGAGAAGCACATTGCCATGCGGTGATCGTTATAGGTGCCGATTTCCGCAAATTGCAGTTTTGCCGGAGGCGTGACGCGGATGTAGTCTTCGCCCTCCTCCACTTCGGCGCCCACTTTACGCAGTTCGGTCGCCATCGCGAACAGACGGTCGGTCTCTTTTACGCGCCAGTTGTAAATGTTACGCAACGTCGTGGTGCCTTTTGCGAAGAGCGCCGCCGTGGCAATGGTCATCGCCGCATCCGGGATATGGTTCATGTCCATATCGATAGCGTTCAGCTCGCCATGGGTGCAGGAGATGAAATCATCGCCCCAGGTAATCGTGGCGCCCATTTTTTCCAGCACGTCAGCAAAACGGATATCGCCCTGAACGCTGTTACGGCCAATGCCGGTCACTTTCACCGTACCGCCCTTAATCGCCCCTGCCGCCAGGAAATAGGAGGCAGAAGAAGCATCACCTTCCACAAGGTAATGACCCGGAGACTGGTACTGCTGCGCACCGCGAACCACGAATTGCTGATAAGCGCGGTTTTCCACCTCAACCCCAAAGGTTTTCATCAGGTGCAGCGTAATATCAATGTACGGTTTAGAGACCAGGTCGCCTTTGATGGTGATGACCGTATCCTGTGGTGCCAGCGGCGCAGTCATCAGCAGAGCCGTCAGGAACTGGCTGGAGACGCTGCCATCCACCTCGACGTTACCGCCATTGAAACCACCGCGCAGACGCAGAGACGGGTAATTTTCCTGCTCCAGATACTCAATCTGCGCGCCGCCCTGGCGAAGGGCATCCACCAGATGGCCAATGGGACGCTCTTTCATGCGTGGCTCACCGGTCAGCACAATATTGTTGCTGCCCAGGCACAGGGCCGCCGCCAGCGGGCGCATCGCCGTCCCCGCATTACCCAGAAACAGTTCACGCTCTTCAGCCGAGCGTAACGCGCCGCCGTTGCCGGTCACTTCACAGCGGGTGCGGTCGTCAGACAGCGTGTAATGAACTCCCAACGCTTTCAGCGCATTGAGCATATGGCGCACGTCATCGCTGTCCAGCAGGTTTGTGAGGACGGTGGTGCCGTTTGCCAGAGCTGCCAGCAGCAGAGCGCGGTTCGAGACACTTTTTGAACCAGGCAGATTAATGGTGCCATCTACCCGCGCGATAGGTTGTAACGTCAGGGATTCCATGAAACTTAACTCTCAACTCAACATAATAAAAACCCCGCAGCAGGGCTACGGGGGTGAAAAACAGCGTAATTAACCGTGGCGACGTTCGAAGTCGATCATGAAATCGGTCAGGGTTTTAACCCCTTCCAGCGGCATCGCGTTATAGATAGAGGCACGCATACCGCCTACAACACGGTGGCCTTTCAGCGCATGCAGGCCTGCAGCGAAGGACTCTTCAAGGAAGACTTTATCCAGGTTGCTGTCCGCCAGCTGGAACGGCACATTCATACGAGAACGATTAGCTTTCGAGACATCGTTACGGTAGAAATCGCTCTTATCGATCACGCCATACAGCAGGTCGGCTTTCTGCTGATTGATTTTGTCCATCTGCGCCACGCCGCCGTTTTGCTTGAGCCATTTAAAGACCAGGCCAGAGAGGTACCAGGCAAACGTAGGGGGGGTGTTGAACATGGAGTCGTTATCGTTGAGGACCGTATAATCCAGAATAGACGGGCAAGACTGATGGGCTTTACCCAGCAAATCTTCGCGCACGATGACGATCGTCAAACCCGCCGGGCCGATATTTTTCTGCGCACCCGCATAGATAACACCGTAGCGGCTGACGTCAATTGGCGCGGACAAAATGGTAGAGGAGAAATCGGCTGCAACCACCACGTCTTTACCGAAGTTCGGGGTCTCGTCGATGGCAATCCCGTCGATGGTTTCATTTGGGCAATAGTGCAGGTACGCAGCGTTATCAGAGAGCTGCCATTCGCTCATCGGCTTCACGGCACGCAGGCCATCAACGGTAATTTTGGCGTCGATAACATTTGGCGAGCAGTACTTTTTGGCTTCTTTGACCGCACTTGCCGCCCAGTAACCCGCATCAACGTAGTCTGCCGTGGTTTTGTCGCCGAGGATATTCAGCGGGACGCCAGCAAACTGACCGCGGCCACCACCGTGGCAGAACAAAACTTTGTAGTTTGAGGGAATGTTCAGCAGATCGCGAAAATCCTTTTCTGCCTCTTCCGCCACCTGAATAAACTCTTTACCACGGTGGCTGATTTCCATCACCGACGTACCCAGACCGTTCCAGTCACAAAGTTCCTGTTGAGCCTGTTTAAGCACGTCTGCCGGCAACATCGCCGGACCTGAACTGAAATTAAAGACTTGAGCCATTTCCCCTCACCACGCTAAAAGCAATAAGTTATAACTGTGGATATCGGTTTTATCATTCAGTGACACGCGCCGCAATGTCTAAAACTTATGACCGGTGAAATGTGTCCCGCGTCACACAATACAATCTGCCACCTCACTGCGGCAAAACCGACAATATGGCTGTCAGGTAAGGCGTTTGGCCCGGCTAACCTTCGTCCATTCCGGATTTGTACAGCGGGGACATAATTGATGATCGCCCGGCTGCATCGCCACAACATGGCTACATCTTATACAGGCATATTCGCCTGACTCAGGCACGGTCGTGAAACGCTCAATAAGCATATCCGGCAGAATACAGAGCCCCGGCTTCACCTCGTCGTCAGCATAGTAATAGACGCTGATTTGTCCGTTCGTTTCCATGATTGCCAGCCGCACCTGCCCGAGTTGTTCAACGCTATTCAGACGCAGTTCCATAAAAAACTCGAACTCGGTCATGTTGGCACTCTGTACATTTTCCCATGCCAGCCGCCCGTTCTCGACAATAACCACCGGCTTCCCTTCGAGAAGATCTTCCAGCTTTTCACTTTTCGACATCAGCCACATGACAAGCCGGTAAAGTAGCGCCAGTGAGACAAAAACGATAAAAACCGGCACCATCGGCACATCGTCGTAAAAGGCGACATCCCCCGCCGCTGAACCCAGCGTCAGAATAATCAGCACCTCAAAGAGGGACATCTGCCGGACGCCACGCCGCCCGGTGATTTTGAGAAACAGGAAGACCAATACAAAGGTATACAGGCTGCGCAGGGCCACTTCGCCCAAAAATTCGGGAGGAACTTTATCAAACGCCATCCGCTGGAGATCAAATGCTTTCATTTTTCTATGCCTTAACAGTAAGTTACTGTCTGTAAGCATAGTCGAGTCTTTTATTTTCGCCGAAGATAGCACCTGTCACGCAAAACCCGTATCATTGCGCGCTTTACGTACGATAAAAGTGAACGCCATGACTCAAACGTTTATCCCCGGCAAAGACGCCGCTCTGGAAGATTCCATCGCTCGCTTCCAGCAGAAACTGACCGACCTGGGCTTTAATATCGAAGAAGCCTCCTGGCTCAACCCGGTGCCTCATGTCTGGTCCGTGCATATTCGCGATAAAGAGTGTGCCCTGTGCTTTACCAATGGTAAAGGCGCGACAAAAAAAGCGGCACTGGCCTCTGCGCTGGGTGAGTATTTTGAACGTCTGTCGACCAACTATTTCTTCGCCGATTTCTGGCTGGGTGAAACCATCGCCAACGGCCCGTTTGTGCACTATCCGAACGAAAAATGGTTCCCGCTGCCTGAAGACGACGCGCTGCCGGAAGGCATTCTCGACGCGCGTCTGCGTGCGTTTTACGATCCGGAAAACGAACTGACCGCCAGCATGCTGATCGATCTGCAGTCCGGCAATGAGGATCGTGGTATCTGCGCCCTGCCGTTCACGCGTCAGTCTGATGAACAGACCGTCTATATCCCGATGAACATCGTTGGCAACCTGTACGTGTCCAACGGTATGTCTGCCGGTAATACCCGTAATGAAGCGCGCGTACAGGGGCTGTCTGAAGTCTTCGAACGCCACATTAAAAACCGCATCATTGCCGAATCCATCAGCCTGCCTGAAATTCCGGCTGACGTGCTGGCGCGCTACCCGGGCGTGGTGGAATCCATCGCCAGGCTGGAAGCGGAAGGTTTCCCAATCTTTGCCTATGACGGCTCACTGGGCGGTAAATACCCGGTTATCTGTGTGGTGCTGTTTAACCCTGAAAACGGAACCTGCTTCGCCTCTTTCGGCGCGCACCCTGACTTTGGCGTGGCGCTGGAGCGTACCGTCACCGAATTACTGCAGGGCCGTGGCCTGAAAGATCTGGACGTGTTTACGCCACCGACCTTTGACGATGAAGAAGTGGCCGAGCATACCAACCTTGAAACCCACTTCATCGACTCCAGCGGTTTGATCTCCTGGGATCTGTTTAAGCAGGACGCGGACTATCCGTTCGTCGACTGGAGCTTTGCAGGTACCACCGAAGAAGAGTTCGCCACGCTGATGGCTATCTTTAAGGCGGAAGATAAAGAAGTCTACATCGCTGACTACGAACACCTTGGCGTGTACGCCTGCCGCATTCTGGTGCCGGGCATGTCCGACATCTATCCGGCAGAAGATCTGTGGCTGGCGAACAACAGCATGGGCGCGCACCTGCGTGAAACCCTGCTGGCCTTGCCGGGCAGCGAATGGGAAAAAGAAGATTACCTGAACCTGATCGCGCAACTGGACGAGGAAGGCCATGATGACTTCACCCGCGTACGCGAGCTGCTGGGTCTGGCGACCGGTAAAGATAACGGCTGGTATACCCTGCGTATCGGTGAGCTGAAAGCAATGCTGGCACTGGCTGGTGGCGATCTGGATCAGGCTCTGGCCTGGACCGAGTGGACTATGGAGTTTAACCAGTCTGTCTTCTCTGCCGAGCGCACTAACTACTATCGCTGCCTGCAAACCCTGCTGCTTCTCGCGCAGGAAGAAGATCGTCAGCCGCTGCAATACCTGAATGCGTTTGTTCGCATGTACGGTGCTGACGCCGTTGAAGCCGCCAGCGCAGCACTGAGCGGTGAAGCGCCGTTCTACGGTCTTCAGGCTGTGGATAGCGACCTGAAAGCCTTCCCGGCACATCAGTCTCTGCTGAAAGCGTATGAAAAATTGCAGAAGGCGAAATCCGCTTACTGGTCAAAATAAGCGCATATAACATTATCAGCTGTAGGCGTATTCAATCGTCTGGGCTATATTACGGGGCAATTTCATTGCCCCGTTTTTTATTTTTTTCGGCAATGACTGTTGATTGTAATAATAAAGTTAAATATGGGTAAATATAATAATATTTACCTAGGCTTTACTGTTACTTTTTATGGTAATTACTCCATATTAATTAACTGTTGCAGAGGTGGCCGAAAGAAATAATTCAACTCTTTTCATAACTTTTAAAATTTATTTTTATACGGATAATCAAATACTTACTCCGCTTTTGCTGTAAATCCATACACATTGCGGGCCTATAAGCCAGGCGAGATATGATCTATATCAATTTCTCTTCTATAATGCTTTGTTAGTATCTCGTCGCCGACTTAATAAAGAGAGAGTTAGTGTGAAAGCTGACAACCCTTTTGATCTTTTACTCCCAGCTGCTATGGCCAAAGTTGCCGAAGAAGCGGGTGTCTATAAAGCAACGAAACACCCGATGAAGACGTTCTATCTGGCGATCACGGCTGGTGTGTTCATCTCTATCGCGTTTGTCTTCTACATCACTGCCACCACCGGTACTGCCGCGATGCCTTTCGGCATGGCGAAACTGATTGGCGGTATTTGCTTCTCACTGGGACTGATTCTTTGCGTCATCTGCGGCGCCGACCTCTTCACTTCTACAGTGTTGATTGTCGTGGCAAAAGCCAGCGGAAGAATTACCTGGGGTCAACTGGCGCGCAACTGGCTTAATGTCTATGTTGGCAACCTGATTGGCTGTCTGCTCTTTGTTCTGTTGATGTGGCTCTCTGGCGAGTATATGACCGCCAACGGTGGCTGGGGACTCAACGTCCTGCAGACTGCAGACCACAAAATGCACCACACATTTATCGAAGCCGTTGCTCTCGGCATCCTCGCTAACCTGATGGTCTGCCTGGCTGTCTGGATGAGCTACTCGGGTCGTAGCCTGATGGATAAAGCCATGATTATGGTTCTGCCGGTTGCGATGTTTGTTGCCAGCGGCTTCGAGCACAGTATTGCGAACATGTTTATGATCCCAATGGGAATTGTAATCCGCAACTTTGCAAGCCCGGAGTTCTGGACTGCTGTTGGTTCAACCCCGGAAAGTTTCTCTCACCTGACTATTATGAATTTCATTACTGATAACCTGATCCCTGTCACTATCGGGAACATTATCGGTGGGGGTCTGTTAGTTGGGTTGACATACTGGGTCATTTACCTGCGTGGCGACGACCATCATTGATGGTTATCTCAGGCAGTAAATAAAAAATCCACTTAAGAAGGTAGGTGTTACATGTCCGAGCTTAATGAAAAGTTAGCCACAGCCTGGGAAGGTTTTGCGAAAGGTGACTGGCAGAATGAAGTAAACGTACGTGACTTCATTCAGAAAAACTATACCCCGTATGAAGGTGACGAATCCTTCCTGGCTGGTGCAACTGACGCGACCACCAAGCTGTGGGACAGCGTAATGGAAGGCGTAAAACTGGAAAACCGCACTCACGCGCCAGTTGATTTTGACACCTCCGTTGCTTCTACCATCACTTCTCACGATGCTGGCTACATTAACAAAGCCCTTGAGAAAATCGTTGGTCTGCAGACTGAAGCACCACTGAAACGTGCGATCATCCCGTTCGGTGGTATCAAAATGGTTGAAGGTTCCTGCAAAGCGTATAACCGCGAGCTGGACCCAATGCTGAAAAAAATCTTCACCGAATACCGCAAAACCCACAACCAGGGTGTATTCGATGTTTACACCAAAGACATTCTGAACTGCCGTAAATCTGGCGTTCTGACTGGTCTGCCAGATGCCTATGGCCGTGGCCGTATCATCGGTGACTACCGTCGCGTTGCGCTGTACGGTATCGACTTCCTGATGAAAGACAAATACGCGCAGTTTGTTTCCCTGCAGTCTGATCTGGAAAACGGTGTAAACCTGGAAGCGACTATCCGTCTGCGTGAAGAAATCGCTGAACAGCATCGCGCGCTGGGTCAGATCAAAGAAATGGCGGCTAAATATGGCTGCGATATCTCTGGTCCTGCAACCAACGCTCAGGAAGCTATCCAGTGGACCTACTTCGGCTACCTGGCCGCTGTTAAGTCTCAGAACGGTGCAGCAATGTCCTTCGGTCGTGTATCCACCTTCCTGGATGCTTACATCGAACGTGATATGAAAGCGGGCAAAATCACCGAGCAAGACGCTCAGGAAATGATTGACCACCTGGTCATGAAACTGCGTATGGTTCGCTTCCTGCGTACCCCTGAATACGATGAGCTGTTCTCTGGTGACCCAATCTGGGCAACGGAATCTATCGGTGGTATGGGTGTTGATGGCCGTACTCTGGTTACCAAAAACAGCTTCCGCTTCCTGAACACCCTGTACACCATGGGTCCTTCTCCGGAACCGAACATCACCGTTCTGTGGTCTGAAAAACTGCCTCTGAACTTCAAGAAATTCGCCGCTAAAGTGTCCATCGACACCTCTTCTCTGCAGTACGAGAACGATGACCTGATGCGTCCGGACTTCAACAACGATGACTATGCTATCGCATGCTGCGTAAGCCCAATGGTTGTTGGTAAACAAATGCAGTTCTTCGGTGCGCGTGCAAACCTGGCGAAAACCATGCTGTACGCAATCAACGGCGGCGTTGATGAAAAACTGAAAATGCAGGTTGGTCCTAAGTCTGAACCAATCAAAGGCGACGTTCTGAACTTCGATGAAGTCATGGAGCGTATGGATCACTTCATGGACTGGCTGGCTAAACAGTACGTCACTGCCCTGAACGTTATCCACTACATGCACGACAAGTACAGCTACGAAGCCTCTCTGATGGCGCTGCACGACCGTGACGTTATCCGCACCATGGCGTGTGGTATCGCAGGTCTGTCCGTTGCGGCTGACTCCCTGTCTGCAATCAAATATGCGAAAGTTAAACCAATTCGTGACGAAGACGGTCTGGCTGTTGACTTCGAAATCGAAGGCGAATATCCGCAGTTTGGTAACAACGACTCTCGCGTTGATGACATGGCGGTTGACCTGGTTGAACGTTTCATGAAGAAAATTCAGAAACTGACCACTTACCGTAACGCTATCCCGACTCAGTCTGTTCTGACCATCACGTCTAACGTTGTGTATGGTAAGAAAACCGGTAACACCCCAGACGGTCGTCGCGCAGGTGCGCCATTCGGCCCAGGTGCTAACCCAATGCACGGTCGTGACCAGAAAGGTGCTGTTGCCTCTCTGACCTCCGTTGCTAAACTGCCGTTTGCTTACGCGAAAGATGGTATCTCTTACACCTTCTCTATCGTGCCGAATGCGCTGGGTAAAGACGACGAAGTACGTAAAACTAACCTCGCGGGTCTGATGGATGGTTACTTCCACCACGAAGCGTCCATTGAAGGTGGTCAGCACCTGAACGTGAACGTAATGAACCGTGAAATGCTGCTTGATGCGATGGAACACCCTGAGAAATATCCTCAGCTGACCATCCGTGTATCCGGCTACGCAGTACGTTTTAACTCCCTGACGAAAGAACAGCAGCAGGACGTTATCACCCGTACTTTCACTCAGTCCATGTAAGTGGAATTGACTGAAATCACGCGTTAAAAGGCGTACAATAAAGGCTCCACATACGTGGGGCCTTTTTAACACTCTCTCCATCACAGTCTCTTTTGTCCGCTATCTATACTCTATGGATAACAGCCAAAACAGACTTAAACACAGCCGGTTTTGAGCTGTGCATACACAGGCCCCGGACGGGCCGATGCTGGAGATATCACCGCAATGTCAATTATTGGTCGCATTCACTCCTTTGAATCCTGTGGCACTGTCGATGGCCCGGGTATCCGCTTTATCACTTTTTTCCAGGGCTGCCTGATGCGCTGCCTGTACTGCCATAACCGTGACACCTGGGATACGCACGGCGGCAAAGAAGTGACCGTCGAAGAACTGATGAAAGAGGTGGTGACCTATCGTCACTTTATGAACGCATCCGGCGGCGGCGTAACCGCTTCCGGCGGTGAAGCCATTCTGCAAGCCGAATTCGTGCGCGACTGGTTCCGCGCCTGTCGCAAAGAAGGCATTCATACCTGTCTCGATACAAACGGTTTTGTCCGCCGCTACGATCCGGTCATTGATGAACTGCTCGACGTCACCGACCTGGTGATGCTCGATCTCAAACAGATGAACGATGAGATCCACCAGAATCTGGTGGGTGTTTCCAACCACCGTACGCTGGAGTTCGCCAAATACATCTCCGGGAAAGGCATCAAAACCTGGATCCGCTATGTTGTTGTACCTGGCTGGTCAGATGATGACGATTCCGCGCATCGGCTGGGAGAATTTACCCGCGATATGGGCAACGTTGAGAAAATTGAGCTTCTGCCCTACCACGAACTGGGTAAACACAAGTGGGTCGCCATGGGCGAAGAATATAAACTCGATGGCGTTAAGCCGCCGAAGAAAGAGACGATGGAACGCGTGAAAGGTATTCTTGAACAGTACGGCCACAAGGTAATGTATTAAGAAAAGGCCCGGTGAGAACCGGGCCTTTTTTATATTATCTGAAGACGCCATTAATAATGGTGGTCACAACCGCAGTACTCAGCGCAATTAAGACCAGATCGTCACCGACGACACGCCATTCATAGCCAGGATAGGAAGGAAGCTGGCCCAGCATAGAAGCCGGCACGGTTTTCTTCGCAATGCCCGGAGGGAGCGGTTTACCGCGTGCAAGGTTTTTCGCAATACCCGGAGGCAGTGACTCATAACCTGTTAAGCCGTAATTGAGTGCCAGGTGACGGGCATGATCGAAGCTCACACGGGCGTCGACATCGTCACTGACGCTTTTATTCGATTTACCTGGATTTTCCTGTCCGTTATTTTGTTTATTACCGTGGGTACCGGAATTTCCGTTGCCATGACTACCGGAATTGCCGTGACTGCCGCCATTACCTTGTCCGCCACTGTTCCCGTGACCACTGCCATTCCCGTTACCCGGGTTAGCCATGACCGGAGCTGCAGCAAACGTTAAAGACAACACTACTGCCAGAGCGGTAGTGGTAAAACGACGAGTAGACATGATTGTTGCCTTTTAGTGATATAACTCACCTGAATTATCGCCTGGTGCAATAAACAAACAATACGTAAAAGTCTTATATGTGATGGGGACAAAAAAGCCAGTCATCGACTGGCTTTTTATTAATCAGGCATGCGCCACAGGCGTCGGGTGTTCTCCCACTTTGCGCAGCAGCATTAAGAGATAAATAAACGATACGCTGGCGATCATAATAAACAGCAAATTGTCGGAGTAATTCTGCATCAGCATCGCGGTAAAGGTCGGTCCCAGCAGGCTGCCGATGGTATAGCTCAGTAACAACGCCTGGTTCATTGCCACTAACTGGTGGTGTTCAACTTTCTCACAGGCCCAGGCCATCGCGACCGGATAGAGCGTAAAACCTGCGGCACCCAGAATAAACAGCGCAGGCGCCATCGCCGCATTGCTGAGCATGGCGAGACAGCCCATGATCACCACAAAAACCTGAACACGCAGCACCAGCAGGCGACCAAAGCGATCGGCCAGGCGTCCAATCGGCCACTGACCGACAATCCCCGCACTCACCATCACCGCCATCCAGAAACCGATCCCGGAATCGCTGACGCCCTGATGGTTCAGATAAAGCGGCATCAGGCCATACAGTGAACCAAGCACAATTCCGGAGATAATACAGCCGTTAACGCCAAGGCGCGCCTGACGCAGTCTCAGCATTGGCCAGACGTGGGTTGCTTCCTGGTGTTCGCTGTTCTGGTTCACAATGCGCGTAAAGAGCAGCGGCAGGATTGCCGCCAGCACCATTCCCGTCACCCACGGCAGAACGCTCATCAGGTCGGTTGGCAGTTTGCTCACCATCAGTTGACCAAGCACGGTACCGATGTAATAAACCATCATATAGGCTGCCAGCAGGCGTCCGCGGTTACGTGACGTGCCGCTGCACATCAGCGCGCTTTCAACCACCACCCAAATCATCGCGCAACCCACTCCGGCGATAAAGCGCCATACCATCCAGCTCCAGAAGCCGACCATCAGGCCCAGCCCGGCACATCCGACAGCGAAGAGCAGCGAGGCCAGATAATAGCTGCGGTTAAAACCAAAGCGTTTAATCAGGCTTCCTGTAACCAGCGTACCCAGCAGGTTGCCGGTAAAAAAGGACGAGCTGACCATACCCACCTGCCAGGTCGGTAAGTTTTCATGGGCGAGCCACAGCGGGACGAGCGTATTTAACACTGCGATCGCCAGGGTCAGCAGAAGCAGGCCACAGAGCAATAAAAGCACTGGCCGGGTATAGATGGTCATGGATTAAAAACCGTGAGGAAGTTCAGATTTCGTGCGCATCATGCCACTGGCAAAAACAAAGTCAATCCACTGATTTCACCGCCACGCACGATATGTTCCCTGTCGATTTAAAAAACTTATCCTGCTAATGCAACGCCTGCTATAGATATGAATTATGTATCTGTTTTTATTTATTAATGCCCGAAGTGAAAACAAAACGTCAGTCGAAAAATTTCATGATTAAAATAAAAAAAGCCGGGCGCTCCGTCCCGGCTTTATCTCACCCACTGCAACGTTAACTGGCGACGGCCATACCCACGGTCATATGCAAACCGTAGAACACACCGCGGCCGATCAGTTCACCTGCGAGGACCAGCACAAAAGCCAGTGACAGGAGCGGCAGCGCGGGTTGATACCCCTTAAGCTGAGGCACAATCCAGCACACTAGTGCCGCCACCAGCAGTACCACGCGCCAGGCCATCAGCGAGCCGTATGCCGGCACCAGGGCAGACGCCTGCTGAACAGAGCTGTGAATGGTTGCCAGCTCCGCGCCCTGCATCAGGGTGACGACTGCGCTCACCACCAGCGCCAGCAGTGAAACGACAGGCAGCAAACGCATCGCCCAACCGTCAACACCCGCGACGCGCAGCAGCATGAAACCAAGAAGCGGCCCACCAATAAACAGCGTCAGGAAGAAGCTCATCGGCGTCCAGATGCTGTACCAGGTCGGCACGGTGTCGATGGTGTTATAGACCCGCACCATCATCCATACAAACACAACGCCCAGCACCATCGTGACAATCAGCCACACGCTGCGCAGCCCTGCCGGCAATTTCTTCAGTGCTGCCAGCAGCCAACCCAGCCCACCCACAGCAAAGAAGATCGCCCCGCTGGCGATTTCATTACTGAGTGATGACGCGCCCACCCGGTTCAGGGAGTTGAACGCGCGCATTGGCGAGCCGAGGTGCAGCGTAGAGGCAATAAAGCCAATTCCCATCAGCACCCACAGGCCAAACATACTCAACACTAAACGTTGTTGTTGCTCAGCAGTGAGATTCCCTTTCAGCAGCGCCAGCGCGAGGACAATAAAACCGCCCGCCACACACTGCCCAAAGACCGTGAAGATCATCAGCGGCCATTCATGCCATCCACTTCCCATCTCACACCTCCTTCGGGTTTGCCAGGTAGCCGGTGGTATCCCCTGTCGGGCGGCTGTTGGCGTTAG
>NZ_JASCAN010000018.1:0-75071 GCF_029967775.1 Enterobacter sp. V89_11
ACGGATTAACAGTCCGCCGTTCTACCGACTGAACTACAGAGGAATCGTGTGAACGAGGCGCATAGTATCGACCTCAGTTCGTCTTGTCAAAGGGGGAACACGCACTTTTCGTTCGTTTGTCGACAATTTCAGCAAATCGCTGATTTTATAGCAAATTTGTGCTGAAATTACACAGCAAATTGCGCCGCCCGCAGGCGGCGCGCAGGATTAGAACAGTACGGAGTAGTTCAGACCAAACGTACGGCCACGGCCTTTATAAGTATACAGACCTGGTGCACCGTAGGTTGGGCTATACAGCCCCGGCGCACGCTGACCCCAGGCGGTGGTGTAGTCTTTGTCCAGCACGTTTTCCACGCTGAAGCTCACTTTACCCACCGGCAGGTCGTAGCTGCCCAGGAAGTCGACCGTGTTATAGCCATCGATCTTCTTACCGTCGGCATCTGACACGTCAAAGGTCTGCGTACTCTGCACGCGCAGGGTCCAGTCGCCCGGTGCCCAGTTGACCCAGGCGCTGGCTTTCGACGGGCTGGCGCTGTCTACCGTCAGCTTCTCCCATTTACCGTTTTCGCGGGTTTCAGACTTAATGGCGTTAAAGTTCGCGCCGGTGCTCCAGTCGCTGTCGGTGAAGAAATAGTCCACCTGGCCTTCAATCCCGTAGATACGACGTTTGTCGTCTTCCAGGTTGATGGTCATGTCCGTTTTGTTGATGGTGATGGTTTTATCCGAGAGCGAGTAGTACGCCGCAACCTGCGTGCGCAGGTTATCGCCGGTGTAGCGCCAGCCCAGCTCATACGCGTTAACCTTAATGCCGTCCAGCGTCGAGTCGTTAACGTTCACGCTGTTCAGCAGGCGATAGTGCCCGTCGACAAGCTGGTAAGTACCGGAGCCGTAGTACTTCGCCAGGTCCGGAATTTCGAAGCCCTGGGAGAAGTTAAACCACAGCTGCTGCTGTTCGGTCAGACGGCCAAGGATCCCGGCGTTGAACAGGAAGTTGTTGTAATTGGTTTTCCCGCCCGGTACCGCATCAGCCGATGTGGCTTTCCCGTTAGCGATGGCCTGTTGCTGGGTATAACCGACGAAGTCATCCACCTTGTTTTCGGTGTACTGATAGCGCACGCCGCCGCTCAGGGTAATGGCATCAATGTCGTAGCTGGCCTGCAGGAACGGTGCGAGGTTGGTAATGCTGTAACCCGGGTAACGGCCCACGTTATAGGCGTTCTCCAGATCCATACCGCCGCTTGCTGCCGCTTTATCCAGGTTGAAGAACTGCTGGTTAGCGTCGAAGGTTTCGTGGTCAGCATCCACACCCCAGGTCAGCGTTAAATCATCCATCGGTTTGCTGTTCAGCGTCAGCTTGCCGCCGTAAAAATCGGTTTTCTGCTGCGACGCACCGATGCTGCTCACCATGCCTTTGGTCAGTGTCGGGAACGGGTAGTAGGTCAGGCTTTCGTCACGATAGTAAATCTGTGCGACCAGATCCTGGCCCCAGAAATCGGTGTTGGAGTACTGCAGGTTAATCAGATGCCGCTCTGTGCCCGGCAGGCGGTCAGAGTTCAGGTTGCCTTTATTGTAGGCTTTGGCATCACCCGTAACCGCGGAGAAGTTTTCCCCGAGGAACAGGCCGTGCTTCCCGTCGGACTCGCTCTTGTAGTATTGCGTCGTAAGCTGCAGCTGCTGGTGATCGTCGATGTTGAGGGTGCCTGTTCCCATCACATCCAGACGGTCGGAATATTGTAATCCGGTCTGGGTGTTATCAATAATCACCTCGTTGCCTTTGCCGTCGTACCAGCCGCCGTAGCGCTGATACGATACTGACAGCCGGCCTGAAGCATTGTCGTTGCCGCCGCTCACCGCGGCTGACACGTTCTCATCGTGATCGTTATGGCTGTTAAAGCCACTCTTTGCTCCGGTCTGGAACTCCACTTCGGTATCCGGCTGGCCTTTTTTGGTGACGATGTTCACCAGACCGCCGGTGCTGCCGCCGCCGTAGAGGGACGTGGCGCCGGAGATCACTTCGATACGGTCAATGTTGAACGGATCGATGGAGTCGAGCTGGCGGCTGTCGCTGCGGGAGGAGTTCAGGCGCACGCCGTCCACCATCACCATCATCGAGCGGCCGCGCAGGTTCATACCGTAGTTGGTGCGGCCCTGGCTGCTGACGTCCATGCCCGGGATCAACTGCGCCAGGACTTCTTTAATCTCTTTTCCACCCTGAACCTGCTGTTCAATCTCAGCACGCTCAATAACCCAGGTAGTCTGCGCCATCTCCGCCACGCTGCGGTGCGCGCGGCTGGCGGAGACAACAATATTTTCTTCCTTTTGTTCTTCCGCCCACGCAGAGGTAGAAAGCATTGCAAGCAAGCAAGGATTTAAAACCCAAAGATGAGAACGTTTCATTGTTATGTAGTTCCTGAATGTGTGTGTCAGTACTCGGCGGTTCTTGCTAAAGATTGATAAACCTGGCTGCTGTCCGGGCGGGGAGTGCTACGCCAGTGGATCACGCCAGGGGTAGTGGCCAGCTCAAACGGCTCGTCGTCGTGCGCGCGATTCAGAATACGCGCGGCGCGCCAGGCCATCAGGCTGAGCTGGGGTTCGGCAATGCCAAGACGGTGCATCCCGGCATTCACGGCGAACAGGCGGTTGCTCTGCGGACCGTCCCATTCAAGGGTGAAATCATTGTTGATGCAGAAGGTTTCGTCGGCGTCCAGACGCAGGCGATGGGAGAGCGGTGCCAGAAACGCAGGCTGCACGGTGCGATAGCCGGTCGCGAAAATCACCACGTCGGTATCGAGTTGTTCACGGCCACCGTCAAGGTGATGCTGTAACGTCAGGCGCTTGCCGTTCTCCTGCTGCGCGATCGCGGTGACCGAGCGAGAGGGCAGGAGGTGTGCCCACGGTTTTTCCCGCAGCACTTCGAAGCGGTGATACATGGCGCGATAAATCGCCAGCAGAGACTCCGTGGTGATGCCGTCGGAGGTCATCTTCTGCTCGTGCAGCATCTGACGACGCGCCTCTTCGCCAAGCGTGGAGAAGCTGTCTACATATTCCGGTGTGAAATACTCGTTGGCGAAAGCCGCTTCATCCAGCGCGTTATAATTGTTGCGTCGGGAAACCCAGTTCAGGCTCAGTGGCTGACCCCACTCCCCGCGGAAGATATTCAGAAAAAGATCTGCACCACTCTGACCTCCGCCGACGACGGTGACGCGCTTGCCCGCTAAGTCCGGCGTGCGCAGCATCATCTCGCTGGCGTGGAAGCAGCTGTCATCCTGCGCCGGAGCGCAGTCAGGCAGGTTAATCTGTTTGCCAATTCCCACGCAGACGTGACGCGCCAGGAAGCGATCGCGCTGAGTCACCACGTCGAACAGACCGTTTTTTTCATCAAAACTGACCTGCTGTACCTGCTGGCTGAAGGACAGGTTGGTGAGGTTTTCCGCGGCCCAGCACAGGTAATCGGCAAACTCTTCGCGAGAGACCGTACGCTGCTCGGTGGTCAGAAAACGATAGAACTTTTTACGCTGCACCAGATAGTTAAGAAAACTGTGGCGATTGGTGGGCTCCACGGCGCTCACCAGATCTTTCAGGAAGCTGGTTTGCATATGGCAGTCCGGCACCATCATGCCAGGGTGCCAGGAGAAATGCGGCTTGCGTTCAAGAAACAGCGAACTAAAACCGTCCAGTCCCTCAGCCAGTGCGGCGATGCTGAGGTTAAACGGGCCAATACCAATGCCGATGAAATCATACGTTTTCATTGCGCTGACTCCTGGGAGACCAGAAAAAGAGGGTTATCAAGATCGGTGACATAGTTCGGCAACATGCGGCTGCCGCCGTCGTGTTCGGAGAAGGTCAGTTTGACCGGGTTGAGGATCACCCGAATAATTTGCGGCTTAAACAGATCAAACTTCGCAAAGCGTTCGGCGAGATCGGGATGCGCGGCCATATAGCGGCGCAATACCTCGGCCAGGATCTGGTAGAAACGGGTTTCGCTGACGCCGCTTTGCAGGGTAAGGCGTGAAATAAACCGCAGCACCGTGACAAAGTTACCGGTTTGCAGATCGTGAATGATGTAATCCGCACTCAGGCGCGCCGTGACGGACTTCACCTGTTCAGGCAGGCTTGCTGCCTGCGGGAAATCTTCATCCACCAGGCGCATGTCACCCTGGAAATCTTTCAGCAGGATGCGTTGCGGGGTGGCGTCTTTCATCACCAGCGTCACGTTCTGGCCGTGGGCGATAAGCGCCACGCCGTAGCGGCAGAGCAGGTGATAGAAGGGGATGACCGTCGCGTCAAAGAGCTTTTCCAGCCAGGCTTCAGCGGTCAAACCGGATTGGGCGATCCATGCGTCAATCAAGGGGCGTCCGGCGTTATCGCTCTCCATCAACGCAGCCATCAGCACCGCCTCTTCACCCTGCTGAAGATAACAGGACGGATTTTCGCGCCAGATAACCCCCAGCATCTCCTGATAACGGTAAGGCGCTTTCGGCAGCGCGGCGTAACCCGGGTGGGAAAGATACCCGGCCGCGGGCTCGCCAAGCACCTGCGCGCCACAGCGAATAAGCGTGGCATCGCTGGCGAACTGCTGCTGTAACCAGCGTGAGGCCAGCGGGCCAGCGGCAATGTACTTACCCGGAATACCGCGATAGCAGGAGGTGTTGTAAATGGTCAGCGGCAGCTTGATGTCAAACGGCGTGCGGCGGCTGGCATTGGTGAGGGTACGCAACGATTGCTGCGCCAGGTACTCGTCGCCAAACTCGCCCAGCTCAACCATTTCGCCGCGCGCGAGTTGCGCCAGGAAATGGACAGCAATCTTTTGTTGCCACTGCCACGGATGCAGCGGCACGGGCAGCCAGTTATCATCAAGATCCAGCGCCTGCCAGCGGGCATCAAACCGGGCGCGCTCGGCGTTATCCATGGCGCTCGCCAGTAGGGTATTGATATCGCAATCAACATCGCTGCTCCAGACCAGGTGCGCACGTTGCACGGCGACCCAGTGCAGGCGAAAACGGCCACGGTATTCCGGGGCATACTGGCGTAGCGCATCCAGCCCCCAGCCGCGGCGTCCCTTGTTAAAGATAAACTTAGGATGGCCGCTCATCAGGCACTGTAATTCGTCCGGGTCGAGATGAATGAGCGCGTCAGCATCCAGCGTTTCGCGCGCCTGTAACAGCTGAATATCACCCCGCAGCGTGGCATAGAGATCTTCCAGATGCTCCGCGGTCTGCGCGTCGCTCATCTCCAGTACCGTCGCAAGCTGCAGCAGTGCAGTTTCTGCGTCCACTGCGTTACCGCTGACGGTGGTCAGGCTCTCGGGGTCGATATGCAGCCAGCCCCAGATCCCGCGCGTGGCCTGGAACTGCCAGGTCTCCGCGCCCATGGTGATTTGCCAGCGATTGTCTGCCAGCTGCCGGGCGCTCAGGGTGCGTTCATATTCCAGCTCGGCGAGGATCTTCGCCACCATGTCGCGGTTCACTTTCTGCCAGTACACGTTCACAGTCCCACCTCGCTGAAGAAGCGATGACGCTGGTTCATGATGAGGCGCGAGCGTTTATGCGGGAAGTCGAACTCTTTTACGGTCTCGAAACCGGCAGACGAAAGATGGCGGAACAGGCGCTGGTTGTCGAAACGTGGCTCGGCAACGATGCGTGTTGTGCGTGGCTCATCCAGCCACAGATAATGGCTCAGACCGCGCAGCCAGCTGCGGATATACTGCGCGCCGCGCCAGTTTTCTTCCCCAACCAGCATGTGCAGGCCGCGGTCAAACGGCTGCCAGCGATAGTGACGGCCAATACGGTCTTCCGCCGCCCAGTAAATTTCAAAGTAGCCGAACGGCTGGTCATCAAAGCAGCCGATAAGCGGATAACAATAGGTCGAGTCGAGCTGACGGCGCAGGTAATTTTCCTGCTCCGCCTGCGGGCCGGCCATCTCCCAGAAGGCGTTAACGCGCGGGGTGTTCATCCAGCGGGTGAAACGTTCGCCGTCCTGCGCCACATCGGCCACGCGGAAACTCAGGGTGCGTTTAATCTGCGGGTCGTAACGGCGATAGACTTCGCCTTGCGGACGGTGAGGGCGCAGCGGGAAGTAAAGCTGACGGCTTTCATCGAACTGCATGCCGCCGTGGTTCTGGGGCCGTTCTCCCTTCAGCCACAGAGGCAACTGCCAGAACGTTTCGCGCGCCAGATAATCTCCGCTGGCAAGCGTAAACAGCGCCTGCGCCTGCGGTTCATCCTGCCAGGCAGACCAGGGGAGCGTGACGCCGGTCAGTGCCGGTGCGGCGATGAACAGCTGATCCAGCGCGTCGACTAACCAGCCTTCCGGGATACCACTCACGCGCTCAAGCACTGCGCTGCCGTCGAGACCTAACGTCAGGGGTAGAGTGTTCTCCGTTGCGGTGCAGCGAAAGCCATAGCCAGAATGGGCGATATTCGCGTTTGCCATCACGCCTTCTCCTTGTAAAACGGGTTGCTAAAGTCGAAATAGATCACTGCCGGATCGGCGATGGTGTTTTCGTTGCGATCGTGCAGGTAGCAGAAAAAGTTGCCTTTACAGTTCCAGGTTGGGCTGTCGAGCACGTAGTCGAGGCAGCGGGTCTGTTTCGCTGTTTTGCGTAATTCGACCAGTGCGTTACGCACCTGCGCCATCAGGCTCTCTTCGCTGTCGAAACCGGCGGCGGCGAGGGCGGCAGTCACGGCAAGCGTTGAGTTCAGCAGCAGGTAGTAGGGGAAGTAGCGCAGCAGCTGGCTTTCGCCAAAACGGTTTTCCACATCATGTTCACCCGCCTCTTTTAGCCATTCATCGGCCCCTTCAGTCCAGGCGCTGCCCTGACAATCGCGGTAGATCAGCCCGACGGGGAAATCCTGCTGCATCTCAACGAGGATATTTTGCTGGTGCGCCAGCAGAACCAGGCCGTAATCCGCTTCCGCGCTAAACAGCGGAAGTAAAACGCGATCGCAATACGCCTGCACCCAGCAGCGCGCAGCCCCGGCAAGGGGTAAATCCAGGCGCTGGCTCAGACGACGTACCGCCGCAACCAGCAGACTGTCACCTCCGTCCGGTGCCGCCTGCGTCAGGCTCACCAGTACGTTGGTCTGGCTGTCTGGTGTCCCGAACAGCAGGTTCACGCGCAGGGCCATCAGGCTCTCTTCCTGGATGACGCCATTTTCATCACGCAGCCCCGCCCAGCCGTCTTCCTGCATAACACGCAGGGTCGGGTAGCGTGCCTGTAAGGTCTGCCAGCGCGCTGTCTTAGCCAGACGCGCCAGGCGCATACCGCGTTTAACCTCTTTCACCGACAGCGTGCGCACGGAGTTGGTCAGGCGCACGCTGAGGGAAAACTTGATCATGTCGCTGTTGGTTTCGCTGTACAGCGAGCGCGAGGAGCTGGTGGGCAGCCACTGCGCGCCCGCTTCGCCCAAATCCTGCAGGTCGCCGTTAGCCACAAGACGCTGGCACCAGGCCTGACCCAGCAGATGCTCGGCCTGCCACGGATGCATCGGCAGCAGCCAGAAGGTATCGGTGAAGTGACCGAGGAGCTCAGGGGCGCTCTGGGCTGCGAAGCGCAGCAGGCGTTCGCGAAGAGAGACGGCCAGGCTGTCGCCGGCAATCAATTCACGCTTAACCGCAAACCAGCGCAGCGGGAAGCGGGAGGCAAAATCAGGCAAATAGCGGCGCGCTTCACTTTCGTTAAACGGCTCGTGAGATTTGGGGGCCGGGTGAAACGCATGGCCCACCAGCAGCGCCTGTTCTGCTTGCGCAAAATTCAGCGGTTTGTCACGCAGGGTTGCCCAATTGTGGCGCAAATCGATGGCCTGCCAGGTGTGGGCATGGCTTTCAAGGGTGCGTTGCTTAAAGCGAGCCAGCGTTTCGGTATCGAGTGAGCCCTTAACTGAAGGTTTTTCCAGAATTAAGTCAATCAGTTGCGTGAAAGTGACGGCGTCACCGCTGTCGCTGTCGCGCTGGATAAGCGTCGCCGGAAAGTGATACTGATGATGCTGAGTTGGAGAGAAATAGCGTACCGGAACCCGAATGGCCTGGGTTGAAGAGAGCGGAATATGAATCTGCGATAGCTCATCCGCAACGGTAGCGGGGAGATAGCGCCAGTCCTTCGTTTCACGCAACAGGGCGTTCAAAAAACACTGGGCCGCAACGTCTGTACCGGCGGAGCGGGGCAGAGTACGCATAGGTGTACCTCATTCCATGATTGATAATAATTATCGTTATGATATGCATTCTGTTTACAGTCGCAACTATTTTTGCAATATTTGTTTTCATAAACTTCATGATTTCCACACATTTATTGACACTATGTTCACATTCTCATGCGCACTTACCCTGAAACACTGACGGAAAACCTCACCCCGAAAGCGAACTGGCCACTGGCGCTATGCGCCGGATTGTTAGGTATTGGGCAAAACGGTTTGCTGGTCATGCTGCCGCAACTGGTCACCCTGACCGGGTTATCGCTCTCCGTCTGGGCGGGGCTGTTAATGTTCGGCTCCATGCTCTTTTTACCCGCATCGCCGTGGTGGGGACGCCAGAGTGAGCGACACGGCTGCAAGGTCGTGATGCAGGCCTCGCTAAGTGGCTATCTGGCAAGTTTCGTCGTGATGGCGCTGGTGGTCTGGGCGATGGCAAGCGGGATGATGAGTGCTGTCTGGGGGCTGGCGGGCCTGATCCTCTCGCGCACGCTGTACGGCCTGACCGTCTCAGGGCTGGTGCCCGCGGCTCAGACATGGGCCATTCAGCGCGCGGGTCTGGATAAACGCATGGCCGCGCTGGCGACCATTAGCTCCGGCCTCAGCTGCGGTCGTCTGCTGGGGCCGCCGCTGGCGGCGATGATGCTTAGCGTCAATCCGGTGGCACCCCTCTGGTTGATGGCGATTGCACCGTTTATTGCTCTCCTGCTGGTCCTTCGAGAGGTCGCCGATCCGCCGCTGCCGCCGGTCGCGCATCAGGCGACGCGTGTGCAGGTTTCAATGCTGCCGTACCTTGTGCTGGCGTTGCTTCTGGCCGCACTGGTGAGCCTGATGCAGCTTGGCCTGTCACCGCATCTCAGCCCTCTGCTGGAGGGTAACCCGCGAGAGGTGAGTCATCATGTCGCGCTGCTGCTGAGTCTGGCCGCGCTGGCAACGCTCGCTGCACAATTTCTGGTGGTCCGTCCGCAGCATTTCAGCCCGGTGACATTGCTCTGCCTGGCCGCGGTACTGATGGTGACGGGACTGGGGCTAATGTGTATTGCCGGGCTGGTGTTGTTCTACGTGGGGATTGTCATGACGTCGCTGGGAGCCGCCATGGCGACGCCGGGATACCAGCTGCTGCTGAATGAACGGCTGACCACCGGAAAAGGGGCGGGAGTGATTGCCACCAGCCACACGCTGGGCTACGGCCTGAGTGCGCTGCTGGTGCCTGTCGTCACACGTTTATTCGGCGAGGTATTTTTAACGCAGGCCGCCTGGGTGATGGCGCTGATGTTTCTGGTGATGAGCCTATGGGTACGGGCGGTCAATCGTACCCATATCGACCCGTCTTAATGGAGCTGGTGAGATGAATTGCCGGCAGGATCCTCATTTTGCCGCAGACGCAGCAGAGGGTCTTGCTGATAAAACTGACAGAACCGTTGCCACAGGGCCGGGAAACGGGGGGCGAAAAGCTCAGGTGCGCTAAAGAAATATTCTGACAGCACCGCAAAGCACTCCGCAGGATCGGTTGCCGCATAGGCATCGATGCTGGCAGCACTTTCGCCCACCAGATCTATCTCATCCTGGATATTATCCATTGCCGCATGCAGATCGTGTTCCCAACCTGCAACCTCACGAAGCGGGATCAGCGGTACACCGCTGGCACGATCGCCGTTGCGGGTATCCAGCTTATGCGCCACTTCGTGAATGATCAGGTTAAAGCCTGATGCGTCGAACGAGTCCTGAATATCAAGCCAGTTCAGAATGATCGGTCCTTGCTGCCAGCTTTGCCCGGACTGCACCACCCGTTGGTTATGCACCAGGCCGAAATCGTCCTGCCATTCATCGTCCACCACAAACGGTGCAGGGTAGATGAGTACTTCATGGAAGCCATCCAGCCACTCAATACCGAGTTCCAGTACCGGCAGACAGAAAAGCAGGGCGATACGCGCGTTTTTCAGGGGATCCAGCTCGAAGCCCTGCAGCGGAACCAGACGTTTTTGCTGCAAAAAGCGATCCGCCAGTTGAACCAGTTTTGATTGTTCATCCGGCTGAAGATTAGCCAGAACAGGGATCGCCAGCGCTTCATCCCACGGCAGCGCCATATTTCGGCCAGCGTCATTCGTTTTCCAGGGCCACTTAATCATCGCTTTGCTCGCAAACTCGTCACTTGAACAAAAGGGGAAGGTAAGGTTCTGTTAAAATGCCAGACATTCGGTCATTGCTTCAATTCCAGCCTGGATAAACTATCACTTCGTACGTAACGGTGGATAGCGGTTTGCTGGTATCACCTTCATTTTGTGAACTCAGTCGAAGCCTAATCTTATGACACTTACCCCATTATGGTCAGCGTGAAAACCAACTCCTTAAGGGATTTCGGCGCTTCACCGGTTGCGGCAGGACAATAAGCCGCTATTATTTTTGACTTTCGTTCGTATTGCCAGACAGGACATTCAGACGCTATGCCCGTAAATTTTGACCTTAACGATCTTTATGCTTTCAGAGCGTTAGTGGAATACGGCAACTTTCGGGTTGCTGCTGAATCTATCTGTTTGTCCCCGTCAGCACTGAGCCGCAGGATTGAAAAACTGGAGGCGGCGCTGGGAGCGAAGCTGTTTGACCGGACCACCCGCCACGTGGCTCTGACACTGTACGGGCAGAACTTTGCTGAACGTTCAGCCCAGTTGCTCGATAACGTTGAGTCCATGCTGGCTGATATTGATAAAGTGAGTGAAGAGCGGACCGGGCTGATTACCGTCGCTACGGTACCGTCTGCGGCCTATTACTTTATGCCGGATGTCATTCGTCGCTTTCAGTCCCGTTATCCGCGTGTCCGGATTAAGCTCATCGACAGCAGCGCGGGGAATGTCATTGACGCGGTTGCCCGTAGCCAGGCGGATTTCGGGATCTGTTTCGCCGGGAGTTTGCCCTCTGAAATCGAGTTTTTCCCCCTTGTGGAAGATAGCTATGTCGCCGCGTGCAGGCGCGATCACCCGCTGGCAAAAAAGACTCACCTGACGTGGCAGGCGTTTTATCAGCAGGACTATATCATCCTCGACAAAACGTCAGGCAACCGTAACCTGCTCGACCGGATGCTGGGGGATATCGTGCCTGCGCGTCCCAGCGTTTGCGAAACGCGCCATGTGACCACGATGCTCGGTATGGTAGAGGCGGGCATCGGCATTGCTGCCGTGCCCGCCATGTCGATGCCGACGTCAGAGCACTCGCTACTGACGTCTGTCCCGCTCGTGGCACCGGAGGTGAAACGCACTGTGGGGCTGATTCGACGCCGGGGGCGCATCCAGTCTTACATTGCGGCTGAACTGGAAAAACACATTACTGAGCAGTACCGCGGGACGTAACGGGGCTCATCCCCGTGTCGCGAATCACGGCGCTGGACTGTGTCGAGGAAAGGTAATCCAGCAGCGCTTTCCCTTCGCCAGGATGGTCGGCGTGGCGGGTCACGGCGCCAGCAAAGCGGGTGATGTATTGCAGGTTGTCCGGGAGTTTGCCAATAAACGTCACTCCCGGAATCGGCAGCAGTTCGCTGACCTGCTGGAAACCTACCGCGTATTTCCCTTTCGCCACTTCTTCGGCGACGGGGGTGCGCTCAACCTTCGTTGCTTTACCCATTACCTCTTTTTCAATCCCCAGCGTTTTGAACAGCGTCTGGCTGACGTATCTGCCGCTGGCGCTGTCGGAGTAGGCGATGGACTCCGCCTGAAGCAGCGTATGGCGAAGTTTCGCCTCGTTACTGATATCCGGGACGTCAGCGCCTTTTTTTACCACCATACCGACAGGGGAGTCCGCTAGTTCCGTGCGCGAGCCAGGCTGAGTCAGGTTGTCCTTTTCAAGTGTTGCCAGCGCATCGCCCACCATGATCACCACGTCGGCTTTTTCCCCGCGCGCAAGCCGGTTAGGAATTGCCTGCGGAGTCGTTCCCATAGACGGGCCGGGAATGAGCACAATGTTATCGCCGGTCTGGCGTTCATATTCCGGTGCCAGCTTTTCAAGGGCGGCTTTAAAACCGCCTGAGATCATGACCGTCACCTCTTTCGCTGAGGCACTGAAGCTCAGGACGGTCAGTATCAACGCGCCGGTGATCAGTCGAGGAATCAGTCTCATGCCGCCCCCTCTGATTTCACGGTATTTTGCAGCGTCACTGCACGACGACGGTACAGGTAGAGCGTTGCCAGCAGGGCGCACACCGCGGCGAAACTCATCCAGTAGCCGGGAGAGGCTTTATCCCCGGTATATTCAATCAGCGCGGTAGACATTACCGGCGTGAACCCTCCAAATACCGCCGTTGCCAGACTGTAGGCCAGGGAGAACCCCGCTACCCGAACTTCAGAAGGCATGATCTCCGTGAGCGCCGGGATCATCGCACCGTTGTACAGGCCATAGAGGAAAGAGAGCCACAGCAAGACGCTCAGCATCATTGAGAAGCTCGGTGCCTGCGCCAGCAGCGTCAGTGCCGGGTAGCTCGTCGCCAAAGCCAGCAGCGTCATGGCGATAAGCACCGGTTTACGCCCAAAGCGGTCCGACAGCGCACCGCCTATCGGCAGCCAGATAAAGTTGGAAATTGCCACCAGAAGCGTAACCAGCAGGCTGTCCGAAGCGCTGAGCATCAGCACTTTTTTCCCGAAAGTCGGCGCGTAAACGGTGATCAGATAAAAGGCCGTGGTGGTCATTGCCACCATCAGCATGCCGGCAATGACCACCTGCCAGTTACCGAGCAGGGTTTTAAAGACCTGATGCATCTCCAGGTGATGGCGGCGTGCATTGAACTCCTCTGTCTCTTCCAGCTTGCGGCGCAGGAAAAAGATAAACGGTACGATTAAACAGCCGACCAGGAACGGGATACGCCAGCCCCATTCACGAATGGCGCTCTCTGCCATCAGCGCATTCAGCGCAAACCCCATGGCTGCCGCAACCATAATCGCGACCTGCTGGCTGCCGGACTGCCAGCTGGTGTAAAAACCTTTGCGGCCGGGCGTGGCAATTTCAGCCAGATAGACCGATACGCCACCCAGCTCCGCTCCGGCAGAAAATCCCTGCAACAGTCGGCCAGTCAGAACCAGTAACGGTGCCCACAGACCTATGCTGTGATAAGACGGAATAAGTACGATCAGGAAGGTACCCGCCGCCATAATCGACAGGGTCACGATGAGTCCTTTTCTGCGCCCAACCTTGTCGATATAGGCACCCAGTACGATTGCCCCGATGGGGCGCATTAAAAATCCTGCGCCGAAGACGGCAAACGTCATCATCAGGGAAGCAAATTCACTGCTCGCCGGGAAAAAGGTATGCGCGATGTAGGTCGCATAAAAGCCAAAGAGGAAGAAGTCGAATTGCTCGAGAAAGTTGCCGGACGTCACGCGAAGTATCGCGCCCGCTTTCGAGCGAACGGTTGCAGGTGAGGTTGAGGAAAACATGGTTATCTCCAGTTTATTGTTGACGTTTTGCTCGTCTGTTTCTGAAAACTGGATCAAGAACCCCAAATTTATAAGCGCAATTAATACATGGACTGATGCATTTAACGCATCAATAGCGCGTGGTCGATCGGGAGTGATTGTCGTAACAACAACTTAACAATTAATTGATTTTTTATTCACCAGTTTGGGTAAGTCACTGATATTGCCGTTTTGTGACATCGCGCAGAGGCACCCTTGTTTGCAGAGAAGACAAAAGCCAGGCGATGCCTGGCTGTTAACTATCACTTACCGCGACTTACCGCAACGCGTTGGCAATCGCACTGAACATCAGTGAGGCTTCCAGCGGCTGTGCGCTAAACGACGGTTCGGCCTGCGGCCAGGTGGACCACTGAACGATCACCAGATTTTCCGCCTGGTTTACCATGATCATCTGCCCAAAGATCCCCAGCGCCCAGAGCGAGCCTTTCAGCGACTCATTCGCCGCGGGCACCACCTTCGTGGCCGTGACGGGCACTTCGTTGTTCCACCACTGATAGCCGTACAAGCCGGTCGGGTGTGCGTCAGAGACAGAGCCATCAGCCTGCGTCCAGCGTGAGGCGTCTTTCACCCAGTTGTCGGGCAGGATCTGTTTACCGTTCGGTAGTGTGCCGTTATGCAGGATAAATTCCCCGAAGCGTCCCCAGTCTTCCAGCGTGGCGTTAAAGCCATGCGCGCCGACATCATGCTGACCTTTACGGTAGGCATGCCATACACCGTCGCTCGCCATGCCGTACGGCTGCCAGATGCTCTTCTCAAGATAGGCGGCCAGGGTCATGCCCGTTGCACGCTCAAGCACGTCACCCAACAGCCAGGCGCCACCGGAGGAGTAAGACCAGTGCTGGCCTGCCGGGTGTTCGCGTTTCAGCCCCGACACCAGCTTACGCACGCAGTCATAGGTGCCTGGTTTCGCTTCACACTCGGTGAGCTGCGCGAAATCGGAGGCGGGATTAGTGTAGTCTTCGTTCCATGCCACGCCGGAGGTGTGGGTGATCAGCTGTTTTAACGTCACGCCGTCCCAGGCGGTGCCTTTCAGGTCTGGCTCGTATTGCGTGACCAGGTCGTCGAGTGAGCGAATTTTTCCCTCTTTGAGAGCCACGCCAACCAGCGTTGAGACCACGGATTTCCCGACCGAACGGGAGGTCCAGAGCGTCGTATCCGTATTGCCTTCGCCGAGATATTTCCACGCGATTTTGCCGTCTTTCAGTACTAGCATGCCGCTCACGTTCTGACGTTTCAGGTAGTCCTGCAGGTTATAGGTCTTGCCGTTGACCTGATAGCGGGCGTCAGTGAGCGGTTTCTCTGCGCTGAGCAGCGGCGTGGCGTTGCCGTGATGGAACACATCTCCCGCGTAGTTGCGGTAGTCATTTCGAAAGCCGACCACGCGATCCGCCCGGCTCCAGGTGAGCATCTTGTGCGTGTCAGGAAGCTGTTTGTCGAACGGAGCAGGGCAGGTGTTCAGGTCAGTACCGTTGCAGGCCGCCAGCGCGACAGGCGCAAACAGACCGCTACACAGGCTAATTACAACGCCCGCCAGCAGCGTGCGGTTCAGTGAAGGACAATTCATCATTTTTCTCGCTGTGATTAGGAACGCCTTCAGTTTAAGAACCCGCGGCTTATAATAAAAAACGCGTAATGGGGGAAATTCCCCCCGAAAACTGAATGGAGAGTGGCGTGTCGACGGTAATTTATTCCTTTGCCCAACTGGAAGCGTTTACCGCCGTGGTGGAATACGGTGGCCTGGCAAAAGCGGCGATGAAGCTCGGGAAAGATCGTACGACGCTGCGCGACCTGATTGATTTTCTCGAAGATGGATTAGGGTACAGGCTGTTTGTGCGTGAAGGACGCACGCTGCGTCTGACCCCTGAGGGCGAGCAGCTGCAGCGGCAGGCGCACCTGCTGATGCGCCAGGTGAAAGCCTTTGAGGCATTTGCCAGCGCGGTGCCGGAGCGTGCTACGCAGGACATCACGCTGGTTTACGATCCCTTTACCTCGAGGCCATTTTTGCAGGCGCTGATTGGCGAGATGGCGAAGCGACATTTACGTCTGAGCCTGGTCAGCGCCTCCCGGGATGAGGCTGAAGCGATGCTGGCCAGCGGGCAGGCGGATCTGGGCATTTGCCAGGCACGTAATCGCAGTGTGGGTAATGAAATGGAGTGGCGGGCGCTCGGGGCGATCGATATGGATTTCTACGCCTGCAACACGCTGTTCGCCGAAGCCACGCAGCCGCTGTCGCTGCTTGAGTTGTCGCTGGTGCCGCAGGTGATTATGCACGCCGCCTCGGATGAGCCGGTGGCGCGTCGTCTGCAGATTTCGGGGCACACCCTTTTTACCAACGAGCTGGAGATGTTGCGGGGCCTGCTGGAGCAGGGATGCGGCTGGGGGTTTTTACCGACGCATTTCCAGCCGACCGGGTGGAAAAAGGTAAAAAGGCTGCACACCGAAGTGGGCAGCCAGGGGATAAGTCAGACGATGGTGACCATCTGGAAGCCGGGAAGCGACAAGCGAGAGAAGATCGCTGAAACGCTGTCGCTGTTACCGGCGTTGTGGAAAAAATCAGCGCTGTGAACACCCATTGCACTGCTGATTCTGGATCTGCTGGAAGAAGTCGTTACCCTTGTCATCCACCAGGATAAACGCCGGGAAGTTTTCCACTTCGATTTTCCAGATGGCTTCCATACCCAGTTCAGGATAGGCCACGCACTCCAGACGCTTGATGCTGTTTTGTGCCAGTACCGCCGCCGGGCCGCCGATGCTGCCGAGGTAGAAACCGCCGTGCTTATGACAGGCATCGGTCACCTGCTGGCTACGGTTGCCTTTCGCCAGCATGATCATGCTCGCACCGTGAGACTGCAGCAGGTCGACGTACGAATCCATCCGTCCTGCCGTGGTTGGGCCGAGAGAGCCTGATGCATAGCCTTCCGGAGTCTTGGCCGGGCCTGCGTAGTAGATTGGATGGTCTTTGACGTACTGCGGCAGTTCTTCACCGTTGTCGAGCAGCTCTTTCAGCTTCGCGTGGGCAATATCGCGCGCCACGATGATGGTGCCGTTCAGCGACAGGCGGGTAGAGACCGAATGAGCAGAAAGCTGGGCCAGGATCTCTTTCATCGGCTTATTCAGATTGATGCTGACCACGTCGCCTTCGCCCTGTTGACGCAGGGATTCAGGAATATACTGGCCCGGATTGTGCTCCAGTTTTTCAATCCAGATACCGTCGCGGTTGATTTTGGCTTTGATGTTGCGGTCAGCGGAGCAGGAGACGCCCATACCAATGGGGCAGGAGGCGCCGTGGCGCGGCAGACGGATCACGCGAATATCATGGGCGAAGTATTTCCCGCCAAACTGTGCGCCCAGGCCGAGGTTCTGTGCTTCCTGAAGCAGTTCCTGTTCGAGCTGAACATCACGGAACGCCTGACCGTGTTCGTTACCTTCGGTGGGCAGCGCGTCGTAATAGCGCGTGGAAGCGAGCTTAACGGTTTTCAGCGTCGCTTCAGCCGACGTTCCCCCAATCACGAAGGCAATATGGTAAGGCGGGCAGGCCGCGGTACCCAGGGTACGCATTTTCTCAACCAGGTAGTTTTTCAGCTTCGCCGGGGTAATCAGCGCTTTGGTTTCCTGATAGAGATAGGTTTTATTCGCGGAACCGCCGCCTTTTGCCATGCACAGGAATTTATACTCGTCCCCGTCTACGCTGTAGAGATCGATCTGCGCAGGCAGGTTAGTGCCGGTATTGACCTCTTTATACATATCCAGCGCGGCATTCTGGGAATAACGCAGGTTATCTTCGATGTAGGTGTTATAGACACCCTGACTCAGCGCGGCTTCGTCACCGCCACCGGTCCAGACGCGCTGGCCTTTTTTACCCATGATGATCGCCGTGCCGGTATCCTGGCAGGTGGGCAGCACGCCTTTGGCCGCGATTTCAGAGTTGCGCAGGAACTGCAGGGCAACGTATTTATCATTTTCGCTGGCTTGTGGGTCGTTAAGAATAGCGGCAACCTGTTTCTGATGCGAAGGGCGCAGCATAAAGGCGGCGTCGTGGAAGGCCTGCTGTGCCAGCAGCGTCAGCGCTTCGGGTTCCACTTTCAGGATCTCCTGACCCTCAAATTCGGCAACAGAGACGTGTTCTTTGGTCAGCAGATAGTATTCGGTATCGTCGTGTGCGAGAGGGAAGGGGTTCTGGTAGTAAAACGGTTTGTTTGACATAGCGTATTGCTCCAAAAAAATAAAACCGCCGGAGAGGTAGCCCGGCGGTCAGGGATCAGAACATCATGGACATCCATGGATAACCAATCAGCAGCAGGGCCGCCAGGAAGATGGCACCAAAGATGGTGCCGAGGCGCCAGTAGTCTTTGGTTGGCAGGTAGCCGCTACCGTAGTAGATAGGGCTAGGGCCGGTACCGTAAGGGGTGATAATCCCCATGACACCCAGGGAGGTCACCATCAGCAGGACGAACACCTCCATATTCATGCCCGGAATGGTAGAGGCGATGGTCAGCATCGCTGGCAGCAGCGCCGTGGTGTGTGCGGTGGTGCTGGCAAACAGGTAGTGCAGCAGGTAGAACGCCAGCAGCAGTACGATGGTGGCAACACCCGGCGAGATACCGCTCATCAGCAGACCGCCTTCTTTACCCAGCCAGCTAATGAAGCCCGTGGAGGAGAGGCCATCCGCCAGTGCAACCAGGGTGGCGAACCAGACGAAGGTGTTCCAGGCGGCTTTATTCCCGGTGATATCGTTCCACTCCAGCACCCCGGTCCACAGCATCAGACCCACGATTAACAATGCAGCCATCGCCGGTTCAATCCACGCGGCGGCGAAGATCCACATCAGCAGCGCACAGCAGACGAAAATCAGCAGCAGGATTTCGTTACGGGACAGTTTGCCCAGTTTTTCCAGTTCACGGGTCGCCCACAGTGGCACTTCGTTGTTCACTTTAACTTCAGGCGGGTAGAACCAGTAGGCCAGCAGCGGCATGGTCAGAATCAGCAGCACGCCCAGCGGCAGGAATGCGATAAACCAGGTGCCCCAGGAGATGTCGATCCCCACGGTGCTTTTCACCAGCGCCAGCGCCAGCAGGTTCGGTGCGAGGGCAGACAGGAACATTGAGCTGGTAATACAGGCCGCGGTGATCGCCACCCACATCAGGTAAGAACCAATTTTACGCGCGCTTGGATCGTTCGGTTTCGAACCATACAGCGGCGGCAGGTTAGCGATAATCGGATAGATGGTCCCGCCGCTACGCGCGGTGTTGGAAGGTGTAAACGGTGCCAGCAGCAGGTCCGCGAAGGTGATAGCGTAACCGAGCGTCAGGCTGCGACGACCCAGATATTTCACCAGAATCAGCGCCAGACGGCGGCCGAAGCGGGTTTTGTCATAGCCTGCGGCAAACATGAAGGCACCGAAAATCAGCCATACGGTAGAGTTACCAAAACCGCTCACGGCCCATTTAAAGGAGGCACCCGCCAGTTTGAATTTCGGGTCGGCCAATTGTTCCGGGCTGAACAACACCCACTGGCTGCAGAGCGCAATCGCCACGACGCCGGTCAGGCCAATGACCGCGCCTGGCAGCGGTTCGAAGATCAAACCGACAATCACGCCGACAAAGATAGCGAAGTAGTGCCACGCGTAAGGAGGAAGCCCTTCCGGGACCGGAACAAACAGTAACAGCACGGCAACGACAACGGGCAATGCCATCATTAGCAGACGTTTTGCCTTTCCGTTGGATGCGTGACTCGCCACAGGGGGCGTTACAGCAGTTTTTGTATTCATAGTTTCGCGTCTTAAGTTGTCAGGAATTCGGTTATGCGCTGAAATATTCATTTGCTTTCTTTAGTTTGTTTTTATTTTATTTAGTTACTAAAGGTGCGCATTTGCTATTTCAGTAATAGCGATTTAACGCATTTTTGATGCGCTAAATTAAAAATTAATGATATTTATATATTGCGCCTTTGACTGTCTCGATGCTTGATCGCGATCAAAAAAATAGAGTTGCGGTGGTGTTTTTGTTCAGTTGATAATAACCACTCTGGCGTATGTGGGTATTATTTATTTTGATATGGATTTTACTCAATGTTGTTAACATTTCAAATAACCATTTTCATATAACTCTTTGTTTTTAATGGTTTTCTTTTGTCTCTTGGGATCGTGAAAAGGTCATTGATACGTTAACGGTGTTTAAAGGATTGTGAATGGAGTAATTAATATTGCTAACACCAATGTGTTATTAATGTTATTGAAGGGATTAAATAGTTTTTTAACTAACGTAATAGCTTTAGAAACTAAAAAAATCATTATATTAGTATTATGACATCGGAATAAAAAATCGAAATAAAACTGAGCCCGATAACGAATTCTTAATTTTAAAGTTTGGAGTTTCTATTATGAGCACTAACGAACGTATTCTAAGCCCCTTCACATTACCGAATGGTACCGAACTGAAAAACCGTTTGTTAATGGCCCCTATGACGACCTGTACCGGTTATTACGACGGTACGGTGACCAGCGAGCTGGTTGAGTACTATCGCGCCCGCTCAGGCAGTATTGGTACCATTATTGTTGAGTGCTGCTTTGTTGACGATCTCGGTCTCGCCTTCCCGGGTGCGATTGGCATTGATAACGACGAGAAAATCGCCGGGCTGGCGAAGATCGCTGAGGCGATTAAGTCCAAAGGATCTAAAGCGCTGCTGCAGATCTACCACGGCGGCCGCATGGTTGATCCGAAACTGATCGGTGGCCGCACGCCGGTGGGGCCAAGTGCCGTTGCCGCGCCACGTGACGGCGCCGCCACGCCGGTTGCCCTGACGGGGGAAGAAGTCGAAGGGATGATCGGTAAGTTCGGTGAAGCAGTACGCCGTGCGATTCAGGCGGGTTTCGATGGCGTTGAAATCCATGGGGCCAACACCTATTTGATTCAGCAGTTCTACTCTCCAAACTCTAACCAGCGTGACGACGAGTGGGGTGGCAGCCGCGATAACCGCGCGAAATTCCCGCTGGCCGTGCTCGACATCACCCATAAAATGGTGCGCCAGTACGCCGATGACGCCTTTATCATCGGCTATCGCTTCTCCCCTGAAGAGCTGGAAGAGCCGGGCATCCGCTTTGAAGACACCATGTACCTGCTGGAAAAGCTGGCCGCGCGCGGTGTGGATTATCTGCACTTCTCCGTTGGCGCAACCCTGCGTCCTTCTATTGTCGACACGCAGGATCCGACCCCGCTTATCGAAAAATACCGCGCAATGCGTTCTGACACGCTGGCGCAGGTGCCGGTCATGGGCGTCGGTGGCGTGGTCAATGCCGCGGATGCGAACGAGGCGCTGGAACATGGCTACGATCTTATCGCCGTAGGCCGCGCCACCATCGCCTACCCGGACTGGACAGACCGCATCGCGGCGGGAGAAACGCTGGAACTGTTTATGGACAGCACCCGACGCGAAGCGCTAAGCATCCCTGAGCCGCTGTGGCGTTTCTCGCTGGTGGAGGCGATGATCCGCGATATGAGCATGGGTGAATCGAAATTTAAACCGGGCATGTTTATTGAGAATGTTCGGGACGATAGCAACGAACTGGTGATTAACGTCAGCCTGGAGACCGACCGCATCGCCGACATTGAACTGGCTTCTGGCCCGACCCAGGACGTTGAGTTTGTCACCAGCTTCGAAGAGATCCGCACCCGTATTCTGGATGCAAACACCCCGCACGTGGATGCCATTACCGGTGCAACCAGCCAGAGTGAAGCGGTCAAAAAAGCGGTGTCCAAAGCCATGCTGAAATCCAGCAAAGCGCTGGCAGCCGAAGAGGGTGTCGACCCGAACGAGACCCGAAGCGTTGACGTTGTGGTGGTCGGTAGCGGTGGCGCGGGTCTGGCCGCAGCAATCCAGGCGCATGACGAAGGCGCAAGCGTGCTGATTGTTGAGAAAATGCCCTCCATCGGCGGTAACACCATTAAAGCGTCTGCGGGGATGAACGCCGCGGAAACACGCTTCCAGCGGGTGAAAGGGATTCAGGACAGCAAAGAGCTGTTCTATCAGGAAAGCCTGAAAGGCGGTAAAAACAAGAACAACCCGGCACTGCTGCGCCGCTTTGTTGAAAATGCCCCACAGGCGATCGAGTGGCTGGCAACCCGCGGCATTATGCTCAACGACATCACCACCACCGGCGGGATGAGCATCGACCGTACTCACCGTCCAAAAGACGGTTCTGCGGTGGGCGGCTATCTGATTAGCGGCCTGGTGCGTAACGTCAACAAACGCAACATCGAGGTCATGCTCGATACGTCGGTCAGCGACATTCTCTTCGAGAATGGCGAAGTCACCGGCGTACGTCTGACCACGGAAGAAAACGAAACCCTTACCGTTGCAACCAAAAGCGTCATTGTGGCTACCGGTGGTTTCAGCGCCAATAGCCAGATGGTGGTTAAGTACCGTCCTGACCTGGAAGGTTTCGTGACCACCAACCACAAAGGGGCGACAGGGGGCGGTATCGCGCTGCTGGAGCGTATTGGCGCCGGTACGGTCGATATGGGTGAAATCCAGATCCACCCAACCGTTGAGCAGAAAACCTCGTACCTGATTTCCGAATCCATCCGCGGTGGCGGGGCGATTCTGGTGAACCAACAGGGGAACCGTTTCTTCAACGAGATGGAAACCCGCGATAAAGTCTCTGCACAAATTATCGCCCTGCCGGAGAAATACGCTTACATCGTCTTTGATGAGCATGTCCGCGCCAAAAACAAAGCGGCAGATGAGTACATCGCCAAAGGGTTTGTCACCAGCGCCAGCTCACCTAAAGCGCTGGCTGAAGCCCTGGGTATGGATTACCACGCTTTCCTGGCGACCCTGGAGCGTTACAACGGCTTTGTTGAAAAACAGCACGATGACGATTTTGGCCGTACGACCGCGCTGCGTGCACCAATCAACGAAGGGCCATTTTATGCCATTCAGATTGCGCCGGGTGTGCACCACACCATGGGCGGTGTGACCATTAACACCGAAACCTGCGTACTGGACAGCAACCACAACGTGCTGCCAGGGGCATTTGCGGCCGGTGAAGTGGTCGGTGGTATCCACGGTGGTAACCGCATCGGGGGTAACGCGGTGGCAGATATCATTATTTTTGGTACGCTTGCCGGACATCAGGCGGCGATGCGCGCGAAAAGGGCGTAAGTCAGCCGTAAGGGTATGCCGGATACGCCCCGTGTATCCGGCATTTCAACCAGGGAGCTTGCACCATGTCTTCTGACCACCGCGTCTACAGTTACTCCGCCGTTCTGATGGGATCGCCCATTCTCCTGAAGCTTTTCTCTCATGATGAAGCCCTCGCTTCTCGCGTTTTTAGACTGATTAAACAGTATGAAGACCTGCTGACCGTCAACCGTGCCAGCTCGCAGGTGATGGATATCAACCATGCTGCCGGTCAGCATCCTGTCACCGTCAGTCGCCCGGTTTTTGAGCTTATCCGCTGTGCGAAAGCGGCAAGCCAGCTCAAGGACAGCGCATTTAACCTGGCCATCGGCCCGCTGGTGAAAAGCTGGAAAATCGGTTTTCGGGGAGATAGCGTTCCGCCTGCCGATGAAATCGCGTCGTTGCTCGCCATTACCCATCCTGAGGATGTGGTCCTTGATGAGGCCAGCAGCAGCGTGTTCCTGACCCGGGCGGGCATGGAGATTGATCTGGGGGCCATCGCCAAAGGCTATATCGCCGACAGAGTGCGCGATTACCTGCGTAAAGAGGGCGCTCAACTGGGGCTTATTAATCTTGGCGGTAATATCCAGACGCTGGGTTCACCGGAGGGGGGCTGGAGCGTGGGGCTCAAAAAACCGTTCGCCGGGGAGGCGCTGATCGGTACGATGACCGTAGAGAACATGTCGGTGGTGACATCGGGTACCTACGAACGCTTTTTTGAGCAAAATGGCAGGCGTTATCACCACATACTTGACCCGCGTACCGGCTATCCGCTGGATAACGAACTGGACAGCGTCACCATCATTTCGAAAAACTCCATTGACGGTGATATCTGGACCACGCTGATGTACGGCATGGGCGTCAGTAAAGGCTGTTCAGCGCTGCGTGCACGACCCGACATTGAAGCAATCTTCGTGACCAAAACAAAAGAAGTGGTGCTCTCTTCAGCGCACCACTTCCATTTTACCTTGCTGGATAACAGCTACCGCGTTACTGACAGTACTGCTTGAGCAGTGCCGTCTGCTCGGGCTGCAGGCGATAGCGATACACCGGCCGCCCGGTGGCACCGTAGTGAATGCTGGTGAACAGGATGTTGATTTGCGCCAGCCAGATCAGGTATTTGCGACAGGACACGCGCGAGATATTAACCGCGTTTGCCAGATCATCGGTGGAAAACTCCGTCTCCGGGTGCGCATCAATCCATTGACAAATCGTACGCAGCGTTTGCGGCGTTAACCCTTTCGGCAGTTTTTTACTGTCCGCCAGTTCCGGCGCACCGCCGTGGATCAATCTGTCGACGTCGGCCTGCTCATAGTACTGATGCGATCCCATCAGGCTGTGCTTTGCCTTCCAGCCGTTCAGCGCCTCTTCAAAACGCGGGAACTGGAACGGTTTAATCAGATAATCCACCACACCGTAATGGATGGAGGTCTGGATGGTGGCGGCATCGGCGGCGGAGGAGATCATAATGACATCAATCGGCCGGCCTGAGGCACGGATGACGGGAAGGAGATCCAGCCCGTTATCCTGCTGCATATAGACATCCAGCAGCACCAGATCGACAGGCTGGCTGGGGTCGTTAATGATGGCCCTGGCCTGGTTGAGCGTGGAGGCGACGCCACAGCAGCTAAAGCCTTCAACACGGTTGACATACAGACGGTTGAGGTCGGCCACCATGGCGTCATCATCGACAATTAACACATTTATCACGCGATATTCCTCTCGCTATCCCAGGGGATGTGAACAAAAAATTGGGTAAATACGCCAGGCTCAGACTCGACGGTAATGTCTCCGCCCAGGTTCTGGATCTGCTGACGAGCAAGGAACAGCCCAACGCCGCGATTTTCGCCTTTGGTTGAGAAGCCCTTTGTAAAAACAGCCTCGAGCTGAGCCGGATCAATACCGGGGCCATCGTCGCTGACTTCGCAACTGAGCCAGCCATTCTGATAATGTAGCAGCAGGCCAATTTCGCCTTCCTGCTGTCCTTCCATCGCGTCGAGCGCGTTTTCAATGAGGTTACCCAGCACGGTAATCAGCACCGCAACCTGCTCTTCGTTGGCGGTATCCGGTATCTGGCACTCATCGGCCAGCGTCAGGGCGATCCCTGCTTCCTTAGCCCGGTTGATTTTACCCAGCAGGAACCCGGCTATCACCGGAGATTTAACTTTGCTCTGAATGGTACCAATATCGGTCTGATAATTATGCGCCGTCTGGATAATGTACTCTTCAAGTTTGTCGTAGCGCTTCATATGCAGCAGCCCGAGGATCACGTGCAGTTTGTTCATAAACTCGTGCGTATGGGAGCGCAGGGCATCGACATAATTAACCATGCCATCGATACGCTGCATCAGCTGGCTGATTTCCGTTTTATCGCGAAAAGTGGTGATGGCACCAATAACCCGCTCCTGGCTTTTAACAGGCACCATGTTGCACAGCAAGAGTCGCCCGTTGCAGCTGATCTCCTGATCCTTGCGCGCAATGCCACTCTTCGAGACTTCCCGCAGGCTTGCCAGCAGGGGAGCACTGGCATTTTCGGTCTGTTTGCCGGAAGGCAGAAGCAATATTTCTCTGGCGGTGTGGTTAATCATCGTCACCCGACCCTGAATATCCACGGCCAGTACCCCTTCGCGAAGCGACTGCAGCATCGCCTGCCGCTGTTCGAACAGCGCAGAGATCTCATACGGCTCAAGGCCGAACAGGATACGTTTGAGCACGCGAACCAGGCCCCAGATGGCCAGCGAGCTCATCAATATACTGAATAATATGGTCCAGACGGCGTTAAGCCGCCCGCGGGCAATCTGATCTTCCACTTTTTTTAGGGAGATACCGACCACCACCACGCCGATCTGCTCGTGCTGGCTATCAAAGACGGGGGTGAAGACGCGAAGCGCTTCGGCGAGGGCACCCCGGTTAACGGCGACATGCTCCTTTCCTTCCAGCGCGGGCGTCAGGTCATCGCCGATAAAGTGCAGACCTAGCAGGGCTTCGTTCGGGTGCGAGTAACGAATACCGCGCATGTCGGTGACGACGGTGAAGAGCAGGTCGTTGCGCCTGGTGACCGCCTGGGCGATGGGCTGAATAATATCCGCCTGGGGAGCCTGCATCAGACCGCGTTGAATTTCGGGACTGTCGGCCAGCGTTCGCGCGATACCAAGGGCCGTATCCTTAACATCATCGCGGGTGGCGCGGGTGATTTGGACGGAATAGAGCGCAAATACCATCAGCAGCACAGAACCGATAATCGCGCACACCATTAACGTGACCAGGGTGTTCAGTTTCATGGGGCGCTTGCGCGTAAGGGGGAAGGGCTGCAAATCGCTCATCAAAACTCCGCGATGATTAAGAAAGGGGTAATTATCGCCGATGACGCGCGTTTCTTAAAGCCATGTAAAGGCATGGATTCGGTCCTCTTTTCGTGACCCTCCTCGCAGGTCACCTGTCTAAAACACTTTATAGTGTAGGGGTACTCATAATAAGGAGGTTGTTTATGAGCATTACGCTTACCGGTTCGGTCAAGGAAAGACGGCACGCCAGCACGATGAATATCGATAGATTGTCCACGCTGGACATGCTGAAAGTCATTCACCAGGATGATGCCCTCATCTCCGCTGCAATAACCCCATGTTTAACAACGATCGCCCGCGTGGTGGATAACGCCGCTGCGACCCTGAGTCACGGTGGTCGTCTGGTCATTGTTGGCGCCGGCCCGTCAGGCCGTGTCGCGCAGCAGGCAGCCGATGAGTATGCCCCGGGAAAAACGCCTGTGATCGCCATAACGGCGGGAGAGGAGGCGGGCAGCTACGAGCGCGGTGTCGCCGACCTGCAGGCCATCAAATTTGGTGAACAGGATATGATGCTGGCGGTCACTGTCAGCGGAAAAACACCGTGGGTCTGGGGCGCGATGCGCCATGCGTGGTCGTTGGGTTCCCCGGTCGCGGCTATTACGGATGACGCGCAAAGTGAAGCCGCGCAGCTGGCAAGCATGGTGATTGCCCCGGAGCTTGGCGCGGACGCGATCGCGGGTTATATCAATACCAAAGCCGGGATCGCACAAAAAATGATCCTGACCATGATAACCACCGGCCTGGCGGTTCGAACCGGACGCGTGTTCAGCAACCTGCGCGTGGATCTGGACGCCAGCAACACCAAATGGTCTGAACGGCAAATTGCCATCGTCATGGAAGCGGGGGGATGCACCCGGTCAGCGGCGAAAGCCGCGCTGGAGAGCTGCAACTATAACTGCAAAACAGCGGTGCTGATGGTGCTGACAGGGCTGGATGCCTGGAAGGCGCATGAACTGCTGGCGCAGAATAACGGCTATATTCGTCTGGCACTGCAGGAAGCACCATAACATTTCTCTGTTGAATAAAAAAAAGCCCGCGATGCGGGCTTTTTTTATACTAGGAAGTTAGAACTGGTACGTCATACCTACGCCAACGATGTCATCTGTAGAGATGCCGTTTGCTTCGTAGAAGCTTTCGTCGTTGTCCAGCATGTTGATTTTGTAATCAACATAGGTGGAGAAGTTTTTGTTAAAGCTGTAGGTCATACCGACGTCGATATAGTTAACCAGATCCATGTCGCCATGCTGGCCCTGTGGGTTACCCGCATTGCCAGGATAAGTCATGTCCTTGCCTTTGGAGTAAACCCATGCCAGGGACGGACGCAGGCCGAAGTCGAACTGGTATTGTGCCACGGCTTCAAAGTTCTGCGTCTCATCCGCAATCCCGGTATCGCCATATGGCGTCATATTACGGGTTTGCGCATACATCATCGCCAGATAAACGCTGTTGGCATCATATTTCGCGCCAACGGTCCACACTTCCGCAGTCTTACCGCCGGCGAAACGTGCGCTGTCTTGTATACCCTTCGCTTCCTGCTCATTGGTACGGTCAGAAGAGGAGTAGGCCGCGCCTAAGGTCAGGCCAGACAGATCGCCGGAGAAATCATAGCTAGTGGACATACCGAAGCCATCACCGTTCTGGAAACGCACGTCGTTATGACCGTTCTTGGTCCCTTCCTGATCTTCTGTTGCGTCCTGACCTTCGTTTGCCCCCTGATACTGCAGCGCAAAATTCAGACCCTCAACCAGGCCGAAGAAATCGGCATTACGGTAGGTCGCCACACCGTTTGCACGGCCGACCATGAAGTTGTCGGTCCAGGTATAAGAATCGCCCCCAAATACGGGCAGCATATCGGTCCAGGCTTCAACATCATACACGACGCCGTAATTACGACCGTAATCGAATGAACCGTACTCGCCATATTTCAGGCCAGCGTACGCCAGACGGTTAAATGAAGTATCACCGGCGTCTTCGGTATTATTGGCGTAGGTTTTATATTCCCACTGGCCATAACCAATAACATCGTTAGTGATTTGTGTTTCGCCTTTGAAACCAATTTGTACATAGGTTTCATCGCCATCATCCCCAGGGTGATCAGAGAAGGTATGACGCGCATCGATCTTACCGTACAGATCAACTTTATTGCCGTTTTTGTTATACATTTCAGCTGCATGTGCTGCGCCAGCCATTAATAATGCGGGTGCGAGAATTGCCAGAACTTTTCTTTTCATTATATATTCCCTTTAAAGATAATTAATATGAATATATGTAATCACTCTCTGTCATTACAGAATTGATACTATTCTACGCAATGTCATTTTGGTTCAAAAATAAATGTAATTAAAATCGTAGAAATATTGCAAAATATTTCTATCTGTCGCTTTATTTTTCTGGTGAATTAGAGTTTAGGATATATAGAAATAAATTATCATTAAGTATTTAGCGGCAGTATTATTTAATATCTCCAATTGATATTAAATATATTTCCTCGGGAATGCAGGGTATACGCGTCCCTGTCAGGACAGCCGTGATAGCGGCGGGGAAAGTTGCTATTGTAGCCGTTTTAACAACAGGACGTGATGATGGAACTTACGCAGTGGCAGTCTCGCTTTGAGCGTTGGCTCGATGAAAACCACGCGACCCACGACGCCGCGCACGATATTTCGCACTTTCGTCGTGTCTGGATGACGGCGCAAAAAATCATGGCGAACCAGGCGGTCGATTCACTGGTGGTACTGACCGCCTGTTATTTCCATGACATTGTCAGCCTGCCGAAAAACCATCCCCAACGCAGCCAGTCATCACGTCTGGCGGCCAGCAAGACGCTCGACATTCTGCGTCGCGATTTTCCGGATTTCTCCTCTGAACGCTATGCGGCCGTGGAGCATGCCATTGAAGCGCACAGTTTTAGCGCCGGTATCGCGCCGCACAGTCTTGAAGCCAAAATTGTTCAGGATGCTGACCGGCTGGAAGCGCTTGGTGCTATTGGTCTTGCGCGCGTCTTTGCGGTATCGGGGGCGCTGGGCGTGGCGCTCTTTAACGCTGAAGACCCGTTTGCCGATGCGCGCACTCTTAATGACCGCGCCTTTGCCCTCGACCATTTTCAGACCAAGCTGCTGCGCTTGCCTGATACAATGCACACAGACGTGGGGCGCGAACTTGCGCAACACAACGCCGATTTTCTCATCCAGTTTATGGCGAAATTAAGTGCCGAATTACAGGGCGACTGCCTGGGGCTGGATAGCCAGGTGCTGAGCCGCTTCCGTCGCAGTTTGAGCGAGTGAACTGTGGTAATCTGTTTCCAGTCTTTATTCTCCGGTTAAAAGAATGCAGGAAAATCGATCAGTGAGTGAGCCCGCGCCAGAGCAGGCTGAGAAATCAACGGCAACGGTGCAGGCTTTATTGCGCCAGCTGCTGGATATCTATGATGCTAAAACGCTGGCGAATCAGCTGGTGGCGCACGGTGAAAGCCACTGGAGCCCGGCAATCCTGAAGAGACTGCTGACCAGCGAGCGGGCAGGGCAGCGTCTGAGTGAGGGCGAGTTTCGTTATCTGCAAAACCTGCTTCCGCGTCCTTCAGCCGCGCACCCGAACTATGCCTTCCGTTTTATCGATCTGTTTGCCGGCATTGGCGGCATTCGACACGGGTTTGAGGCCATTGGCGGGCAGTGTGTGTTTACCAGCGAGTGGAACAAACATGCGGTCCGTACCTACAAAGCCAACTGGTACTGCGATCCCCATGAACACCGTTTCAACGCCGATATCCGTGATGTTACGCTGAGCCACAAAAGTGGCGTGAGTGATGAAGAGGCGGCTGAGCACATTCGCCAGTCAATTCCGGCCCATGATGTCCTGCTGGCGGGCTTCCCGTGCCAGCCTTTCTCGCTGGCCGGCGTGTCGAAAAAGAATGCCCTCGGACGCGCCCACGGTTTTGCCTGCGATACGCAAGGCACGCTGTTCTTTGATGTTGTCCGCATTATCGACGCCCGTCGTCCGGCGATTTTCGTGCTGGAGAACGTCAAGAATCTCAAGAGCCATGACGGCGGAAAGACCTTCCGCATTATCATGCAAACGCTTGATGAGCTGGGGTATGACGTAGCGGACGCTCAGCATATGGGCGCGGATGACCCGAAAATCATCGACGGTAAACATTTCCTGCCGCAGCACCGCGAACGCATTGTGCTGGTTGGTTTTCGCCGCGACCTCAACCTGAAGGGGGATTTTACCCTGCGGGATATTCCCTCTTTATATCCTGCGCGTCGCCCAACCGTGGCCGACCTGCTGGAGCCTGTTGTCGACGCGAAATTTATCCTCACCCCGGTGCTGTGGAAATACCTTTACCGCTATGCGAAAAAACACCAGGCCAAAGGCAACGGTTTTGGCTTCGGGATGGTTAATCCGAACGATCCGCACTGTGTGACGCGCACGTTGTCCGCTCGCTACTATAAAGATGGCGCAGAGATCCTGATCGACCGGGGCTGGGATAAAGCGCTGGGGGAGAAAGATTTTGACGATCCCGATAACCAGCGTCACCGTCCGCGCCGCTTAACGCCGCGTGAATGCGCTCGGCTGATGGGGTTTGAGACCCCGCAGGGGTACACCTTCCGCATTCCGGTGTCGGACACCCAGGCTTATCGACAGTTTGGTAACTCGGTGGTCGTTCCCGCGTTTGCGGCGGTGGCAAAACTGCTGGCCTCCCGCATCAGACAGGCCGTGGCGTTACGTGAGAGTGAGGCCGTCAATGACGGATGTTCACGATAAGGCGACGCGCAGTAAAAACATGCGTGCCATCGGCACGCGTGATACCGCCATTGAAAAGCGGCTAGCCGGGCTGCTGACCGAGGCGGGGTTTGATTTCCGCGTGCAGGATGCCGCGCTTGCGGGCCGTCCGGATTTCGTTATCGATGCGTATCAATGCATCATCTTTACCCACGGTTGTTTCTGGCATCACCACGACTGCTACCTGTTTAAGGTTCCCGCGACGCGTACGGATTTCTGGCTGGAGAAGATTGGCAAGAACGTCGCGCGGGACAACCGTGACCTTAGCACGCTTCTCGCGCAGGGCTGGCGGGTGTTGATTGTCTGGGAGTGCGCGCTGCGCGGCAGATTAAGACGTACCGATGCCGACCTGACAGAACGGCTGGAAGAGTGGATCTGCGGCGACGGGCAGGCCGCGCAGATCGACACCCAGGGTATTCACCCGCTTACGGTTTCTCCACCTCACACGGCGTAACAACCGGCTTCGCAGGAAGCAGATATTTCCCCAGCGTTACCAGCACAACGGCAAAGACAATCACGCCCAGCGCCAGCCATTCCACGGGAGATAACGTTTCGCCCGCAAAGCTGGTGCCCAGCAGTACGGCAACCACCGGGTTCACGTAAGCGTAGCTGGTCGCGATCGCCGGCGAGACATTGCGGATCAAGAACATATAGGCGTTAATGGCGATGACAGAGCCAAATAGAGCCAGGTAACCCACGGCCAGGAAGCCCGAAAGGTCCGGCATGGCTGTCAGTTTTTCGCCCGTCAGCGTTGAGGCAATCAGCAGCACAATTCCCGCCGCGAGCATCTCAATCGCGCCCGCCATCATGCCGGTCGGTAGCTCAATTCGTGAACCGTATACCGACCCAAATGCCCAGCTCATGGAGCCGATCAGGATAATTACTGCGCCCCACGGATTTCCGCTCAGGTTACCGCCGCTGTTGAGCAGGATGATCCCGGCAAGCCCGATCCCAATCCCTACCCATTCGAGCTTGCGGGTGCGGATGCCGAAAAGACGGCTAAAGCACAGGGTAAACAGCGGGACGGTCGCGACCACGACGGCGGCAATTCCGGACGGCACGTTCTGGTGCTCGGCGACCGTCACAAACCCATTCCCTATGGCCAGCAGCAGCAGGCCAATCAGAGCGGCATTGAGCATCGGGCGAAGCGGAGGCAGCTTATGGCCCCGTAACAGCAGAAAGGCCATCAGTAACACGCCCGCCGAGAGAAAGCGTACGCCCGCCATCATGAGCGGCGGCCAGCTCTCCACGCCGATACGAATGACAAAGTAGGTGGAACCCCAGATGATATACAGCGAAAAAAGTGCCCCAATGAGCGGTAGCAGTTGCCGGAAACGCATAATCCCTCGCGACAAAATGAAAAGGTCGCTGACAGTAAACGCCAAAACTATCGGCCTGGCGAGCGCTTTAATTGTGTAGTTGATGTGAATTTTTTGTTGACGCGAGGTGCCTGTTTCCGGGTTTACACTTTTGCTCCATACTATTCACTTAATTACCAAAAAAAGAAGGAATGAGATTTTGGCAGGAAGTAGCTTATTAACATTACTGGATGATATTGCCACCTTACTGGATGACATTTCGGTGATGGGGAAACTGGCGGCGAAGAAAACCGCCGGGGTTCTGGGAGACGATTTATCGCTCAACGCCCAGCAGGTGAGTGGCGTTCGGGCCAACCGTGAATTACCGGTGGTATGGGGCGTAGCGAAAGGCTCATTCCTGAATAAGGTGATCCTGGTGCCGCTTGCGCTGCTGATCAGCGCGTTTATCCCATGGGCGATCACGCCGCTGCTGATGATTGGCGGCGCATTTTTATGCTTCGAAGGCGCTGAGAAGATCCTGCACTCGTTCGCCGCACGTAAGAACAGCGACACGCCGGAAATGCGCCAGCAGCGTCTTGAGGCGCTGGCCGCGCAGGATCCTAAAACCTTCGAGCGTGATAAGGTGAAAGGTGCCATTCGTACCGACTTTATTCTGTCGGCGGAGATCGTGGCCATTACGTTAGGTATTGTCTCTGAAGCACCGCTTCTGAACCAGGTCCTGATCCTCTCCGGGATCGCCATTCTGGTCACGGTGGGGGTGTACGGGCTGGTGGGGCTTATCGTTAAGCTGGATGATATCGGCTACTGGCTGGAAGAAAAATCGAGCGCTATCGCCAAAGGTATCGGTAAAAGCCTGCTGGTGACCGCGCCCTGGCTGATGAAGAGCCTGTCAGTGGTTGGCACGCTGGCGATGTTCCTTGTCGGAGGCGGTATTGTGGTTCACGGTATCGCGCCGCTGCATCATGCTATTGAACATTTCGCCTCGGCGCAGGTCAGCATAGTGGCGGCAATTCTGCCCACGCTGCTTAATCTTGTGCTGGGCTTTATCATTGGCATTATCGTGGTTGGGGCCGTAAAACTGGTCGAAAAAATCCGCGGAACGTCGCACTAATTGTTACCTGTTGCGGGGTGCAAAAAGATCATTCCTCGTCTAAATTGAAAACGTTTCACCCTGATACAGGAGGCAGGTATGGTCTTTTTGGTCAGTGATGAAGTTAAGCCTAAGAAGGGCGGCCCACGTATGATTGTCACCGGGTATTCCAGCGGTATGGTGGAATGCCGGTGGCACGACGGTTATAGCATCAAGCGGGAAGCGTTCCGTGAAGATGAGCTTCAACCGGGAGACGGGCAGCGCAAGCGAGACAAGGCTTAATGACATAACGCCCGGCTTTGCCGGGCGTTTTTACCTTCCGTATCCGGCGTCGGGCAGTAATCAGGGAGTGTGTGTGCAGCGCGAGACCTTTGTTGTAAGACGATCTTTTCTGCAATGGCTGCATATGCGTAGCAATCCGGGGTTGATTGTTAATCTCTGTTTTCTCATCGTACTGATATTTTCCACGCTCCTGACCTGGCGAGAGGTGGTGGTACTGGAAGATGCGTATATCTCCAGCCAGCGTAATCATCTGGAAACGGTAGCCACTTCGCTGGACCGGCAGTTACAGTACAGCGTGGATAAAATGCTTTTTTTCCGCAAAAGCATGCGTGATGCCATCCAGACGCCGCTGGCCTTTGATGTCCTGTATGAAGCGATTTCACGCTTTAACGCCTTTCGCACGCGCCCCAGCTGGCAGCTCGCCGTTGATAAAAAACGCACTCTCCCCATCAACGGCGTGTCGGATGCGTTCGTCGAAAAAACCACGCTGTTGAATCGTGATCCTGAGCGTATCAGCAATGAAATTTCTGCCGCCCTCGAAGTGGGGTATTTACTCCGACTGGCGTCCTCGGTGGGGCAAAGTGAAGAGCGGGTTATCTATGCGTCACGCGCCGGGTTTTACCTTGCGACGGACACGCCTGAACAGACGAGTGATATTAGCCAGCGCTATTACTATCTGGTTACCCAGCCGTGGTTTACCCAGCAGTCTGAACGTAACAATCGCGCTCGCGCGGTGCGCTGGTTTATCTCCAGCCCGTCGCCCTGGACCGGTGGTGAACGGATGATCACGGCCAGCGTACCGATCTATTTTGACCATTACTGGTATGGCGTTGTGGCGATGGATTTCTCATTGAAGACCATGAAACATCTGCTGGAAGAGGCAACGCAAGAGCGTACAGAGGGGGAATATCAGCTGTACGACACCCGGCTGAATATGATTGCCACGTCAGAAGAGACCGGCAGCCTGGTGAACCGGTTTGACGAACGCGAAACGGCGCAGATAGCGCACGCGATTGAGAACGATACCGGCGGGGGGATCCGCCTCGGAAGCCGCTTTATCAGCTGGGAGCGGCTCGATCACTTCGATGGTGTGATTTTACGCGTTCATACCCTGCATGAAGGCGTGAAGGGGGACTTCGGCAGTATCAGTATCGTGCTGGCGCTGCTCTGGGCACTCTTCACCGCCATGCTTCTTATCTCGTGGCTGGTTATCCGTCGGATGGTCAGCAATATGTATACGCTTCAGCACTCTTTGCAGTGGCAGGCCTGGCACGATCCGCTCACCCGCCTGAATAACCGTGGTGCCCTGTTTGAGCGTGCCAAAATGCTGTCGGAAAAATGTCGGCAGCAGTCGCTGCCGTTCTCGGTGATTCAAATCGATCTCGACCATTTTAAAAGCATTAACGATCGCTTTGGCCATCAGGCCGGGGACAAAGTGCTTTCCCATGCCGCAGGCCTGATTGGCAGCGCACTGCGCAAGAATGATGTTGCCGGACGCGTGGGTGGGGAAGAGTTCTGCGTGGTACTGCCCGGCAGCGGGCTTGAAGAGGCGAGGGGGATTGCGGAACGCATTCGCTCACGCATCAACAGTAAAGAGATCCTGGTGAAAAAGAGTACCACCGTGCGTATCAGTGCCTCACTGGGGGTAAGTAGCGCCCAGGAAAAGGACAATTACGATTTCGAACAGTTGCAGTCAGTGGCGGATGCCCGGTTGTATCAGGCCAAGCAGTGCGGGCGCAACCGGGTGTTCTGGCACGATCAGGATAAGAAGTGATCCAGCCCCTCCTGCCAGCCCGCGGGTCCGGGCTGTTGCGTGTGGTACACCCGGGCGGGGTTATCGTCACGTAACGTGATGCCCTGCCGGTTAATACCCTTGATCACCACGGCGTAGTCCACGCTGTCCAGCAGCGGGGCATCATTTGGACCATCGCCAAGCCCCAGAGTGACCGGCACAATGCCTTCCCGCTCACGGTACTGCTCAATCAGCCAGTCAACCGCAACGTCTTTACCGCAGCGAGCATCCAGAACATGCCAGAAGCGGGCTCCCTGCAGGCATTTCAGGCCGCACTGCGCCAGCGCCTCGTCAAATTGCGCCATTTTTTCATCGCTGTCGCGCCAGATGAGCGTGACAGAGGCTTCGTGTCGGCGCGCGAGGGTCGAGCGATAGCGCGTCAGCCCCGTCCACTCGCTGATAACCCGTTCGTCGACGTCATCAAAGGTGGTGAATTTAAAGCCCCGCTGCTGGCGAATCTGGTCGATCAGCGGGCGAATGTCGCGGTGTGTCATCCCCCTGATGTGGCGTTGACCTGTCTCCCAGCGCACGTCGGGTTGAATCACCGCGCCATTCTCAGCTATGAAGGGCAACCCCTCCAGACCCAGATCCTGCTGGATATCCAGCATTTCTGCCGCGGTCTTGCTGCTGCAGAGAATAACCGGCACCTGGTTATCCTGGAGGGTGTCCAGCCAGGGCATGGCCGGTTGCCACTCGTACGTATGAATATCGAGCAACGAGCCGTCGAGATCGGAAAAGATCAGCAGGCTATCCTGCAATGAAGGCATAACGACTCCTGATAACTGACAAACTGCCACCTAAGAATATTCCTAAAAAAATTCCTAACGCTTAAGTGAGGCAAAAGGGCATCCCGCCTGCCAAACCCGCATGCGGCGTATGTTGTCCCTCATAACTAAATTTATTATGTACCAAATATTATATTCGCCATGAGAATATATGCTTGTCATACAAAATGGTTGAGGATAGTGTTTTGTGTACATCAGATTTCCTGGTGTAACGAATTTTCAAGTGCTTCTTGCATAAGCAAGTTTTGATCCCGGCCATCCCCATGACCGGGATTTTTTTCGTCCTAACGATTTGCTTCAGACACGCTAAAATCGTGTATATCAAGCTCGAAGGCCTCCGCCAGTTCACGGTAGGTGTGATAATCCCTTCCGTTCACAATGACCCTGTCGGAATTGTCGTCTGAACGACGGACTTCTGACTCACTGATCTCATTAATGGCGGCCAGCAGGGCATCGACATCCACCTCAACCTCGCGTTTGATGGTGTCGCTGTACTCTTTGTCGGTCTTCATTACGGGGTACCTCATTTTGCCGTCTCCAACCGTAAGTATAGACTGCGCACAAAAACGCCATTCACACCGGGCAGCGATGCCAGTTAAGGCGTTTTGTTCTACACTGGCTCAAAACCAGAGGAGGAACGTATGAAGGTCAACGATCGGGTAACCGTTAAAACGGACGGTGGACCGCGCCGCCCGGGTGTGGTCCTGGCAATTGAAGAGTTTAGTGAAGGCACGATGTACCTGGTATCACTTGAAGACTACCCGCTCGGCATCTGGTTTTTTAACGAACTGGGACACCCGGATGGCATCTTTGTAGAGAAAGCGCAATAGCATGGCGTCGGGTGGCGACTGGCGCGCCCGACACTGTCCACAGAAGCAAAAATCTCTGGCCAGGCCAGAGATCAAAGGTAGGGTGCAAAGGGTTTTTTTAGCGACTAACGCATGTTGACGAAAATCCCGTTCGTCACATTATCGGTGAGGCGTACCACGTGATAGATCACTTGCTTATTATGCGTTTTAATTTTCCTTTTAATATTTCCTTTATGTGACGAAACGGTTTTGGCTTTAATATTCATCTGGTCTGAGATCTGAATAGTCCCTTGCCCTGCCATCCACATTCGCAGCATGCTTGATTCAGTCCTGCTTAATGATAGGGTGGGTAAGTTAACCGCTCCTACATTTTTAACTTCTTTATTCAAATAATCACCCAGAATGTCATCCAGCGACTCTGGTTTAATCGATTTAGAACTGATCAATAAATTTTTACGAACCAACAAATACTCATCGAAATGGATATTCGCGATCGCCATAAAAACAATAAACAGGGTTTTTGGATGCTGATTAATGATTTGCTTAATGTGCTGACTGTTGGCTGGATCGTGAATGAAACAGTCCTCATTAATAAACACCACGCCTGGTTTAAGTTCGTCACAAGCGGCTGCGAGTTCGTCAACGGTGTGTGCATCGTTGATGTCTCTCTTTCTTACCCCTCTGCTTGCCAGGTACCCGGTTAACCCTAGCCGGGTGTAGCTGCATAAATCCATAATGATCGTTGACATGGCATACCCTCACTCAATGCGTAACGATAATTCACCATCTGCCTGAGAGCTCATAACAGCCATACGGGATGGAAAAAATTAATAAACCTGTGAGCATGACAAAGACTTTCAGGCGGACTCACTATCCCGTAAAGTTACGTATAATTTGCCAGGAATCTTCTTAAAGTAAAGTAAATATTAAGTATTGTGAGGTGGTTAGAAACAATTAAACCGCGTCAGATATATCCTGGAAGATGTTTTTCACGTTTTATTTTAGGAATATCCTCAGAAAGACAATATCAACTGTGAGGGCTATTATTTACGCGGTAGCTCACTGACAATATCTGCTAACAGATTGAATATCTCGCCGAATAAGTGCTCACAGAAGGGGGCGATAAGGGGCATCAGTAATGACATTAATAAAATACCGACCGTCAGCGTCAGCGGAAAACCAATGACGAACACCGAGAGCTGCGGTGCCATTCGGTTGAGTAAGCCTAAGGCGAGGTTCACGGTCAGCAGCAGGGTGATGATCGGCAGCGCCAGCATCAGGCCGTTCAGGAAAACAAGCCCGGCCGCACGCGTAAGCGCCAGAAACGCGTTGCTGTTCACCGGGTTTTCCCCAATCGGCAGCGTATGGAAAGTATCCACCAGCATGGAGATGAGCCACAGATGGCCGTTGAACGACAGGAACAGCAGCATGGCGAGCAGATCGATAATGCGCGCCAGCACCGGCATGTTGAGGTGGCTACCGGGATCCACAAACGTGGCGAATGATAAACCCATTTGCAGGCCAATCAGTTCGCCGGCGGTCCGCACGGCCGCGAAGGCAAGCTGCATGGTAAAGCCTACGGCCACGCCAATCATCACCTGTTGCAGTGCAACCCACACCGCTTTCGCCGAGAAGATCGGAATATCCACGGGCGGGAGAGAAGGGGCGACGATAATGGTGATGATGATGCCCAGCCCCACTTTGACGCGCTTGGGTATCGTTTTCTCACTGAGAATGGGGGCCGTTGTAATCAGCGCCAGGATACGCAGCATCGGCCAGAAATAGACGCCAAGCCATTGAACCCACTGGTCACTGGTGAAGTGCAGCATCGTCGGGTCAGCCGATGATGTACGGCAGATTGGTAAACAGGTTGCGCATATAGTCCAGCAACAGGTTCAGCATCCACGGCCCGGCAACGATAATCGCCACGAACACGGCGATGATTTTTGGGATAAATGACAGCGTCATTTCGTTAATCTGCGTGGCGGCCTGCAGGATACTGATAATCAGACCGGTCACCAGCGCGACAAGCAGTAACGGCGCGGCAACGGCTATCGCGATTTTCATCGCTTCCGTGCCCATCATCATGACCGATTCTGGCGTCATTACGGCTCCTTAACTGTAGAAACTCTGCGCCAGCGAACTGACCAGCAGTTGCCAGCCATCGACCAGGACAAAGAGCATGATCTTAAAGGGCAGGGCAATGGTGGCCGGGGGGACCATCATCATCCCGAGCGCCATCAGAACGCTGGCGATCACCAGATCGATAATCAGGAACGGAATAAAGATGGTAAAGCCAATCTGAAAGGCCGTTTTCAGCTCACTGGTGACATACGCAGGAAGCAGAATACGCATCGGAACGGCTTCCGGTCCCTGAAGCTCGCCGGTATTGGACAGGCGGGCGAAGAGTGCCAGGTCCGCTTCCCGGGTCTGGCGGAGCATAAACTCCCGCAGCGGCTGAGCCCCTTTATCGAGCGCCTCCTGCATGGAGATTTTATCTTCGTTAAACGGCTGGTATGCGTCGGTATAAATCTTGTCGATAACCGGCGACATAATGAAAAAGGTTAAAAACAGCGCCAGACCCAGCAGTACCTGGTTAGGCGGCGCGGACGGGGTGCCCAGCGCATTGCGCAGCAGACCAAAGACGATGATGATTCGGGTGAAACTGGTCATCATCAGCAGGATCGCCGGAATAAACGTCAGCGAGGTGATGAAAACCAGCGTCTGCACCGGCAGCGACCAGCTTTGCCCGCCGCCTGCAAGAGGGGTTGAGACCAGACCGGGCAGTTGCGCGTAAACCGCAGGGGCAAACAGGCCGACGCCCGCAAGCGTAAGGGATAACAAACGGCGCATCAGGATCTCCCGGAACGCTTAAGCAAACTCTTCATGACGGACTGAAAATCCGCAGGGACTTCTGCGCGCTCGTCACCCGTTGCCGGGGCTGGCGGCAGTTTATGCAAGACGTTGATGCTGGAGGCAGTCACGCCCAGCACCAGCCGTGCATCTTCCACATCGACAACGACCACGCGCTCGCGTGGCCCCAGTGTCGTGCTGGCGCTGACCTTCAGACCGCGGGTGCCGGCGGTTTTACCCGCCAGGCCGAAGCGCTTCGCCAGCCATGCGACGATAAGAATAAAGGCAATAATACCGAGCAACGCGCCACTCACCTGGAGCAGCGGAGAGCCGGGAACGGCAGAGGGCTGTGATATTGTTGCCTGGGTTTTCATGCTTAACGGCTCAGACGACGCATACGTTCAGATGGCGTAATAATGTCGGTGATGCGCACGCCGTATTTATCGGCAACCACTACGACTTCACCCTGGGCAATGAGATAACCGTTGATCAGAATATCCAGCGGTTCGCCGGCGAGACCGTCAAGGGCCACCACGGAACCCTGCGTCAGACGCAGCAGCTCTTTAATGGTCATGCGGGTGCGGCCCAGTTCCACGGTCAGCTTAACCGGGATATCCATAATCAGATCAATATCCTGCAGCGTACCGCTGACATCGCCGCCGCCGAGCTGCTGGAACACAGCATCCGCTGCACTTTTGGCCGGAGTCGTTTTTTGCTCGTTTAACGCGTCAGCCCACAGATCGTCCAGTGCTCCGCTGTTTTCATCGGACGGATTGTTCATGTCACTCATTTGGGCTGTTCCTCATTCAGCGAATTCAATATCGGGTTGATCAAGTGCTCAACGCGTAACGCATACTGACCGTTAATTGTGCCGTACTGACTTGTCAGCACGGGGACACCATCCACATGGGCAATAATGCGGTCGGGTTTTTCTATCGGCAAAACATCGCCGGGTTGTAATTTCAGGATCTGGGATAAGCGCAGCGGGATATCCGCGAAGCTCGCCACCAGCTCAAGCTGAGAATGCTGAACCTGACGCACCAGGTTTTCACGCCAGTTCTGATCTTCGTTGCGTGAGTTCTCCAGCGGCGGGTTGACCAGCAGTTCACGCAGCGGTTCGATCATGCTGAACGGCAGGCAGATGTTGAACTCACCGGTCAGGTTACCGATCTCCACATGGAACGGGGTATTCACGACGATATCGTTCGGGGAGGTGGTGATATTGGTAAATTTCACCTGCATCTCAGAACGTACGTACTCCACTTCCAGTGGGTTAATCGCTTTCCACGCGTCGCTGTAAGATTCCAGTGCCAGCTTCAGCATGCGGTTGATGACGCGCTGCTCGGTGTGGGTAAATTCACGCCCTTCCACTTTGGTCGGGAAACGCCCGTCGCCACCAAACAGGTTATCCACCGCAATGAACACCAGGCTTGGCGAAAACACCACCAGACCTGTGCCGCGCAGCGGTTTCAGGTGGATCAGGTTAAGGTTCGTTGGCACCGGCAGGTTGCGGGCAAACTCATGATACGGCTGGATGCGGATCGCACCGACCGTGATATCCGGGCTACGACGCAGCAGGTTAAACAGCCCCATACGGAACTGACGTGCAAAACGTTCGTTAATGATCTCCAGCGCCTGCAGACGTTCACGTACTACGCGGCGCTGGGTATTGGGATCATAAGGACGAATATCGCTATCGCCGCCAATACCCGGTTGCGGATCATCGTTCTTATCGCTGTCGCCGTTAAGAAGCGCGTCGATTTCTGCCTGAGAAAGAATACTGTCGCCCATGTCGTTACCGCAGTATGAAGGCTGTATACAGAACGTCAGTGACTTCCTGCTTGGGTTGACCGTTTACCAGCGGGGTCGCCAGCGTCTGTTTAATGGCGTCGACCAGCTTTTGCTTACCGTCATCGGTAGCAAGCGTTGAGGCGTCCTGACGAGAGAACAGCAGCAGCAGACGGCTACGCACTTCAGGAAGATAATCATTCAGGCGCGCACGCGTGGCTTCATCTTTCAGGCGTAACGTAATACCCACATACAGCACACGATCCGCATCACCCAGATTCACGGTGAAGGTATCCAGTGGGAAGAATACCGGTGCCGGCGGAGGAGGCGGTTCGGCTTTGGCCGCAGCGGTAGAAGGTTCCTGCTGCATACGCCAGTAACTATAGCCCGCGGTAGCGCAGGCGGCGAGCGTGATTAACACCAGCAGCGGGATCCAGATGGAACGCTTGCTTTTTTTGGTGATCGCGGAGTCAGTCATCTGATACGAGCTTCCTGTTTCGGTACAGCATAATAAGGTGATTATCCCGTGTCCTGCTGTCGTCAAAGCGTGGAAAAGACGGGGATAATCACGCTACCTCTGGCGTTTAGGCAAAGATGTCTACGGCACTGTTGCCACGCGCCGCGGATTGCAGGGCGGCAGGGGCAGGCAGTAACTCATCGCTCTCCTCATTAAAACCGCCGGTATTACCGGAACGTGAAGCCTGTTGCTGCTGTTGAGAGGAGGACTGCTGCTGTCCGGCAAAGCTCTCGCTGCTGACACTGCTTTGCGCGAGCTGAATGCCACTCTCAGCAAGCGACGTGCGCAGGACCGGCAGTGCAGCTTCCAGGGCCGCACGCACGTGGCTGTGCGCCGACACCATTTGCAGCTGTGCCTGGTTATCATCCAGTTTCAGGGTAATCTGGACCTGGCCCAGATCTTCCGGATGCAGACGCAACTCTGCGGTCTGCTGGCCCTGTTTCGTGAACAACGTGATGTGCTGACTCAGGGATTGCTGCCACTCCTGGGTTCCCAGCGGCTGGCTCAATACCGGTGCCGTGGCAACGGTTGCGGCAGCATGGCTGGTGACGTTGCTGGAAATGACGGGCGCAAGCGTTGCTGTCGGGGCTGTTGAAGAGGGTGAACTGGCGAGATCCTGCTTCTCAGCGGCGGCGGCCACGATCGGGGTTGCCGGTGCGTTGACCGGTTGAGACGGATCGGCGTTTTGCGCCTGCGCCTGATAAGTCGACGCTTGTTGCGCTTTTTCATGGCCCGACAGCAGGGTGCTCATGGACTGTTGACCTACACCATTTTGCGAAAGCGCGGCAGCGTTCAGCGTTGATTTCGCCGTCACGCCAATACCTGTCGCGCCAGAGGCCACCGGCGTTGCCGTCTGCTGGTGGGGCAGCATCGCCATCAGCGCGCTCAACCCTGCCAGCTCTTCTTCGCTCAGCTCGCTTTTGCTGTCATCCTGCGTTTTCACCGCGCTCAGGGTCTTCAGGGCATCACCTTTTGAAACCGGCACCAGCCCGGAAACGAGGGTTTCCAGCGGGGTGGCTGCTGTCGGTTCATCGCCTGTCAGGGCTGGCTGATGCGAGAGCAGGTTGGCTATTTTGGCCTGCAGGGTGTTCTCTCCCCCGGCTTCCTGAGCAACTTTTGACAGCTTACTGCCGGCTGCTTTCAGGTCAGCCAGCGTCAGCGGCGCATCGTTGCCCTGGCCTGTTGCGTCAGTCAGGGCGCCTGCCAACAGAGAAAGAAAGTCTTGTGCACCGTCGGTGCCTTTCCCTGTTTGCATGCCGCCCGACAGGTCGCTGTCGGTCATCAGCAGTTGTTGCAATGTGATCATTCCGGTTTCCTCATTGATGCGCGCTGGGCAAACTCATCCATTTTCTTCTGATCCAGACGGTTTTCCGCCAGGGTCGTTGCCGCGATCTGTCGGTCCTGTAAGGTCTGCCAGGCCTGCAGTCGCTGCTTTTTCTCGCGCCAGAAATTCAGCGCGGTGTCGACTTTCTGGGTCCACTGGTTAAGCTGCTGGCGATGCTGTTCTATCGCCTTTTCCAGCGTCTGAATAAACTGCTGATAGTTAATCCAGCGCTGGCTTCCAATGCCCTGTGTCATATCGGTATTGAGGTTGGTGCGATATTCATGCTGATAGTCGATTAACATCTTCAACTGCTCTTCAGCCTGCTGGCACCCGCGTCGCATTGCGCCGAGCTGCAATGCGGCATCATCAACTTCTTTCTCAGCCAGATCTTTCAGCGTTGATAACGCGCTGTTTTGCGCCATGACCTTCGCCCTCCACCTGTGTTACACCTGCGGGAAAATCAGCTCCAGTGCCTGGAGTGAGTCTTCCCAGTCGGCGCGTTCAAAAATACCTTGTTGCAGAAACGCCTCCAGCTGCGGCCACAGGCTAATCGCTTTGTCGAGTATCGGGTCGCTGCCTTTGGCATACGCCCCCACGCTCACCAGATCGCGGTTGCGCTGGAAGCTGGAGAGGAGTTGTTTGAAGTTACGCACGCGGGCGTAGTGCTTCTCTGTGATCAATGCCGTCATTGCACGGCTGATTGATGCTTCGATATCAATTGCCGGGTAGTGGCCGGCTTCGGCCAGACGGCGCGATAACACAATATGACCGTCGAGGATCGCACGCGCGGAGTCGGCAATCGGGTCCTGCTGGTCATCGCCTTCGGTCAGAACCGTATAAAAAGCGGTGATTGAGCCGCCGCCGCTGATGCCGTTTCCTGCACGTTCGACCAGCGCCGGGAGCTTGGCAAAGACCGAAGGCGGATAACCTTTGGTCGCCGGAGGTTCTCCGATGGCGAGAGCGATTTCACGCTGCGCCATCGCATAGCGGGTCAGTGAGTCCATAATGAGCAGCACGTGCTGGCCGCGGTCACGGAAATCTTCCGCGATACGGGTGGCATACGCAGCACCCTGCATACGCAGTAACGGTGAGACATCCGCCGGTGCGGCGATGACCACCGAGCGGGCACGGCCTTCTGCACCGAGAATGTTTTCAATAAAGTCTTTTACTTCGCGACCACGTTCACCGATCAGACCCACGACGATGACATCGGCCTGGGTGTAACGTGCCATCATGCCAAGCAGGACGGATTTACCCACCCCTGAGCCGGCAAACAGGCCCATACGCTGCCCGCGGCCTACGGTCAGCAGGGCGTTAATCGGGCGCACGCCGGTGTCGAGGACATGTTCGATGGCGGTACGCTGAAGGGGGTTAAACGGCTGGGTGATCAGCGCGCCGGTTTCGGTGGTGTCCGGCGAGGGCAGACCGTCCAGCGGTTTACCGCTTCCGTCCAGAACGCGGCCAAGCAGGGCAGGGCCAAGCGGGAGCTGTTTCCCGCTTTGCAGTCCATCGCCGCTGATATTTTTCGCATACACGCGCGCCCCGGGCAGGATGCCTTCAACTTCTTCAAGGGGCATCAGGAACAGGCGCTGGCCGTTAAAGCCGACGACTTCGCTCTCAACTTCACGCGTCTCTTGTCCATCCTGACGCTCAATCACGCAGGTGGCTCCCAGCGGAAGCTGCAGGCCAGTGGCTTCCAGCACCAGGCCGGTGGCCCGCGTGAGTCGTCCGTAACGGCGAACGGACGGCAGCTGCGTCATCTTCGCTTCAAAATTATCGAGCGTGTTGAGCCAGCGGGTGAGGCGTGCAGTCATCAGACGACTCCCGGTGCTGCCAGGCGGCACAGTTCCTGCCAGCGGGTCGCAACGCTGGCATCCAGGTCACCTTCATCGGCAGAGACCTTGCAGCCTCCGTGATGCAGCGACGGGTCGCCGCGCAGACGCCAGCCGTGCAGGCTCAGCGTGGCGCCCAGGCTCTCTTCCACGCGCTGGAGGTCGTCCGGATGCACGCGCAGCTGCGGTTTCCCACTGAACAGCGGCTCCTGCTGAAGCAGACCCTGAATTTGTTTAATCAGCGCGGTGTTGTCCACCGCCGGCGCGTGGCCGATCACCTGACGGGCGGCTTCCAGCGCCATCTGCATCAGCCTTGAGGCAATGACGCTGTCCAGCGCATCCAGCGTGTGCTGAAACTCGCTGACCAGCTGCTGCATACGGGCGTGAAGCGGAGCCTGTTGCTGGCGCGCCTGTTCAATGCCGTGTTCTAACCCTTTGGCCAAACCTTCCTGATACCCCTGATCGTGGCCTTTCTGGCGTCCTTCGTTCAGGCCAGCCGTGTAGCCCTGCTCATGGGCCTGAATCTGCAGCTGGGCCAGCATCTGCGCGCGCTGCTCTTCTTCGCTCAGCTCAGGCTGCTCGACATCCGGGTCGCCCTCTTCGGGCGAAAGCACGGCGGGTGTGAACTCTGACAGGGGAGGCGCCAGATCGTCGGGCGTCCAGCGCTTCCACGGCAGTTCATTAGACATAGGTGTCGTCTCCGCTGCCAATCACCATCTCGCCGGTTTCTGCCAGACGACGAACGATAAGCAGGATGGCTTTCTGTTCGTTTTCCACCTGAGACAGACGGACCGGGCCACGGTTGGCAAGGTCGTCGCGCAGGATATCTGCCGCACGCTGAGACATGTTGCGCAGGAACTTCTCGCGCAGCGGCTGCTCGGCACCTTTGAGGGCGATAAGCAGCGACTCGGAGTCCACTTCCTGGAGCAGGCGCTGGATGCTGCGATCGTCCACTTCGACCAGGTTTTCGAACAGGAACATCTCGTCGATAATTTTCTGTGCCAGCTCGCCGTCGAATTCGCGAACGGCGGTAATGACCGCTTCTTCCTGCTGCGTTTTCATCAGGTTGATGATCTCTGCCGCCGTTCTCACGCCGCCCATTTTGCTGCGCTTGAGGTTCTGGCCATCGAGCAGGTTGTTCAGCACTTCGGTCAGCTCCGCCAGCGCGGCTGGCTGGACACCACCGAAGGTCGCGATACGCAGCATCACATCGTGACGCAGGCGCTCTTCGAACAACGCCAGAATATCGGCCGCCTGGCCACGTTTGAGGTGGACAAGAATGGTGGCGATAATCTGCGGGTGCTCGTCGCGGATAAGGTCGGCGGCACTCTGCGGTTCCATAAAGTTGAGCGTCTCGATACCGCTGGCGGTATCGCGCGTTTCCAGAATGTCTTCCAGCAGGCTGGCAGCACGCTCTTCGCCCAGCGCCTTGACCAGCACGGAGCGCAGATAGTCGTTGGCGTTGACGTTGAGCGCGGCAAACTGTTCGGCTTCCTGCTCAAATTCAGACAGCACTTCCGTCAGCTGTTTGTTAGAGATCTGGCGTACGTTTGCCATTGCCGCACTGAGAATCTGTACTTCGCGCTGCGAGAGGTGTTTGAACACCTCGGCCGCACGGTCTTCGCCAATGGTCATCAGCAGGATGACGCTTTTATCGGTGCCTGAAAGCGTGTTACTCATGTTCGTTACCCATCCACTGGCGGATGACCAGCGCCACGACGCGCGGATCGTTATCTGACATTTCGCGAATGCGCTGGCTCATGACCTCGGCGCCCATACGCTGGTTAGCACGGCGTTGCTGCATCTGTTCGTCTTTGCTGAGGCGAACTTCAACCGCATCTTCCACTTCCTGACGGGTACTGACCTGTTCGCGCGCCGCTTTTTCAGCTTCAGCACGACGCTGGAGCTGAGGACGAATGCCCTTACGCCACAGCAGCCACGCGACAATCAGAACCAGCAGCCAGCGACCTGCGGACAGCAGCTGATCGATAAACGCCTGCTGTTGCCAGAACGGCAGTTCGCCACCTGACTCTTCAACCGAGTTGAACGGTGAGTTCACCACGTTGAGCGTATCGCCGCGCTTCTCGGAGTAACCCATCGCTTCACGGGTCAGGTCTTCAATCTGTTTCATCTGCTCGGTGGTCAACGGCAACGGCTTGCCATCCGCCAGCGTCTTGTAGTTCACCACCACCGCAACCGACAGACGCTGTACATCGCCCACGTTCAGTTTGGTGTGGCGGATAGTACGGTCCACTTCGTAGTTGGTGGTTTCGTTACGACTGCTGGTACGCGGACCGGCGGTGCTGGCTGTTGATGTGGTCTGCTGATTCGTTTGCTGACCGTTCTGCTGATTAGCCGGTGGCGTTGAGATTGGTGCCGCGTTAGCCGGTGCTGGCTGGTTAGACAATGCGCCTGGCACACCGCCTGGGTATGCGCCGCCAACCTGTTCGTTTTCATTGACCTGACGAGAGCGCATTACCGCCTGAGCCGGGTTGCCATTCGGGCTGTATTGCTCTTCGGTCTGTTCTTTATTAGAGAAGTCAATCTGCGCGGTAACCTGCGCATGCACGTTGCTGTTACCCACGACCGGGCCAAGGATGGCTTCGATGCGACGCTGCACGCGGCTTTCCACGTCCGCGGCATATTTCAGCTGCGCGTCATTCAGATCGCGGCCTGCGGTATTGGACTGGGTCAGCAGATGACCACTTTGATCAACCAGCGTCACGTTACCCGGCGGGAGACCGGCAACAGCGCTGGAGACCAGATGGGTCACCGCGCTGATTTGTCCTTCATCCATTGCACGGCCAGGCTGGAGGTTAACGGTGACGGAGGCCGACGGGGATTTCTGCTCGCGGACAAACAGGGAGGGTTTAGGCATGGCCAGGTGCACACGGGCACTCTTCACCGGACCCAATGTTTCAATCGTACGGGCCAGCTCACCTTCCAGCGCACGCTGGTAGTTCACCTGCTCGCTGAACTGGCTGATACCGAATTTTTCCTGATCCAGCAGTTCAAAACCTACCGCACCGCCCTTTGGCAGTCCCTGTTGCGCCAGGCGCAGACGAAGTTCGTGCACCTTATCAGCCGGTACCTCCAGCGCACCGCCGTTATCCGCAAAGCGATAAGGGATGTTCATCTGGGTAAGCTGGGTGACGATGGCACCGCCATCCTGATCGGAAAGGTTACTGTAAAGCGTGCGGTAATCAGGGCTTTTCGCCCACAAGACCATCGCTACAAGGATCGCAATTGCGGCAGCGCCTGCCACGATCAACGGGATTTTAGGATTCGCGCGAAGGCGGTTCATCCACTCGAGTGATTTATTTTGTGGCGCTGTCGATGCTGTTGCACTCATTGCGCACCTCTTAAATCCTGGTGGTTTACGTTATTCGTGTAGAGAAACAAAACTGACTCCCGGGTCGGCAAACACGACAAAAGTTCCATATTGATGGCCCTGCCATTATTTGATGATTCAGGATTTTCTATGCGTCAAATAACCTGGTTTTTTCACGCTATTTACCGCCATTATCTTATTGACAAGCTGTTAGTCTTGACCCCGTAAAAAACCATTCAGGGGAGAGTCATGGCTATACAGGGTATTGAAGGGGTGATCAGTCAGTTGCAGGCAACGGCGATGACGGCCCGTAATCAGAATGTGGCAGAACAACCGAGCATCAGTTTTGCAGGACAACTGCACGCCGCGCTTGACCGTATCAGCGATACCCAGACCGCCGCACGTACTCAGGCGGAGAAGTTCACCCTCGGCGAGCCGGGCGTGGCACTGAATGATGTGATGACCGATTTGCAAAAAGCCTCGGTTTCCCTGCAGATGGGGATTCAGGTGCGTAACAAGCTTGTGTCTGCTTATCAGGAAGTGATGGGGATGCAGGTTTAAGTAATCTAACCTGATGCTATTTATAGTTAATTATTGCCCTCATACATGTTGTGGGGCATGGGCGGGGCAAAGCTAATGACATTTCGTTTTGGACAGGCGTCTCATCCGGTCATTTTTCGTCTTCCAGAGCTGGGCCCCCGACACATATCATCAGTTTTGTTACGTCTTCATGATGCAAACATGTGTTTCACCTGGACTGGCCTGATAAAATGTAACTCCTTTATTTTACAGGGATAGAAAAGTGAAAAGTTTGTTTCTGTTTTTTTCTGCAATTTTACTGGCAGGTTGTTCCGCCAAATACAGCACAAATAATATTCAGGAGCGTACAGAATCCCTGTCAAAAGATGCTCCAGTTGCGATCTCTCAGCCAACTGACGGCGTATATGAAACACACACTTATTCTGGTTCTGGCAAAGCAACGGCGGATGCTGTAAAAGCGGCATTTTTGCGGTATTCAGATAATGTGACAGTTTTTAGTGACTGTGATGATCTCGCATGTCTGAAAAACCGGCATACACTCAGCCGGGGATATTATGTGGTCCCACAGATACTGCACTGGGAGGATCGTGCAACTGAGTGGTCCGGCATTCCAGACAAGATTGAAGTGAAAATCACGGTTTATAATGCTGAATCCAATAATCGTGTTGCATCAACCATTATCAATGGCAAAAGCAAGTGGGCTACCTTCGGTGGCGATCACCCACAGGATTTGTTGCCAGAACCTGTAAGCGCGTTTATCTCGAGTCTGTATTAATTCTCCATCAAGCTTTCATATAAAACCCCGTCTCAACGGGGTTTTGACAGGCTTCAGTAAAGTCCTCTTTCCTTATGTTAAGACCCGTCGATCTTCGCTGGCAGCCCAAGCGCTTTAATGCCACAATATTTTTTTCTTCGAATGCAGGAAAGATGATGAAAAAAATAGCAATTGCTGGCGCGCTGCTGGCACTGACCGGGTGCGTTCAGGTGGATAACTATCAGGAAGTGATCAAACACCCCGTCCCGGCGCATCTGGCAGGGTACTGGCAGTCAAAAGGGCCGCAGAGCAAAATGGTGAGCCCAGAGGCGATTGCCACGCTGGTGGTGACGGAGGAGGGCGATACGCTGGACTGCCGTCAGTGGCAGCGCGTGATCGCTGTACCGGGTAAAATCATGCTGCGTTCAGACAGTTATTATAACGTCACCCGCAAGCTGGATATTTATCCGCTGGAGCGCGATGGCTCTGTTCTTGAGTATGATGGTATGGAGCTACAGAAGGTCGATCGCCCGACGGTAGAGTGCGCAGATTATCTGAGCAAAAATCCGCTGGAGAGTAAACTTCCGTAGTGCATGTTGCCGGGTGGCAGCTTCGCCTGACCCGGCATTCAATTCGCGTCAGATGCTTTTACAACTACAACGCATCCTCAATCACCCACACGCTGACGCTTCCACCTTTACAGGTAAAGGTGCCTTCGCCATCCGCTGCGGTAGTGACCGTTTCTTCGCGATTGCCGAGAAAATCACGCCACGTTTTGTTGCCGTAGTTTTCACCCAGACAAATCACTTTCTCGCCGTCATCGCCATTCGACATCACCACCACACAGCCAGGATCGTCTTCGGTGCCGCTGCGGCTGAAGGCGATACAGTTTGGGTGATCGAAGAACAGCGTCTGCACGCCGTGGGCAAAACGCTGGCGGGCGAGGATCAGCTCGTGAAGCTGCTCGATGACCGGCATATCAATATGGTAGGTTTCGCCGTCACCGCCCGTATCGTCATAGCTGGCACCGAATAAATCCGGATAAAAGACGCTGGGTACTCCGTTTTCACGCAGCAGGATCAGGGCATAGGCCAGCGGTTTAAACCACGCTTCAACCGGCGCTTCCAGTGCCTGCAAAGGCTGAGTGTCATGGTTGGCAACCAGAGTTACTGCATGGAACGGATCGGCTTCGACCAGGGTGCCGGTAAAGATTTGGCTCATGTCGTATTCCCGACCCTGGCGCGATGCTTCGTGGAATTTCATCTGCAGGGGGGCATCGAACAGCATCGTCTTGCCATCGACCTGGTCAATATAGGCCTGCAGTTTATCCACTTCGTGGGACCAGTATTCCGCCACGATAAACAACGGTTGCGTTGCGACTTCCTGAACGTGCTCAATCCACTCCTTATAAAACCAGGCGGGAATGTGTTTGACGGCGTCCAGACGAAAACCGTCACAGCCAGTTTGTTCCATGACCCAGCGGGCCCAGTATTTGATCTCCTCGGTGACGGCATGGTTGCGAAAATCAATGTTTTCGCCCATCAGGTAATCAAAATTACCCATCTCATCATCAACCTGGTCGTTCCAGCCTTCACCGGTGTAGTCGTTGACGATTTTAAAAATGCCGTCTTCATCGGGGTTTTCAATATGGTCGACGCCGCTGAAGCATTTGTAATCCCAGATAAACTGCGAATATTGCCCGGCACGGGCAGGGAAGGTGTAGCGTGTCCAGGCTTCACACTCAATGATCTCATCGTCGATCTGCGTGCGATCCTGTTCGTTGACGCGCTGAACGCGGACGGGTTCTTTCTCGTCTGCGCCCATTTTGTGGTTAACCACCACGTCAAGGAGGACGGCGATCTCATTACTTTTGAGTGCGTCGATGGCCTCCAGCAGCTGAGCTTTGTCACCGTACTTGGTGGCGACGCTGCCTTTCTGGTCAAACTCACCGAGGTCGAAGAGATCGTAAGTGTCGTATCCGACCGAGTACCCGCCGGATGCGCCTTTACAGGCTGGCGGCAACCAGATCATATTGATGCCGATTTCGTTAAGATTGGGGGCTAACGCCGTGACCTCTCGCCACAATTCACCGCCCGCAGGGTAATACCAGTGAAAACATTGTAACAGGGTGGGGTTTTTCATCGTCCGTGCTCCAGAAGCCGTTTGGCAGACTTCTGGAGTATGGATCAAGAATCGCTAATGTGAATTAATGATTCATCTCTCCGGGAAATAATATGTTGCCTGACAACTTCCCGTAGGTAACGTTAACGTTTTTTTGCTTGTTGGTTTGGGCAATAAGACCGCTCAACTCACTCATTCTTTCCTGCAACAAATCCTTGAGGAGGAGCTCATTCTGCAGCACCTGATTCAGTATCACCATCGCCTGATCCTGGATGTGTTTGCTGTCGGGTGGAAAAGGAGTCGTGCTGATTTCTTCAACCAGCGAAACGTATGCAACCTCCTGTTCGATGAGCTCATCCCATTTCCCGGATTGAGCAAGGCTCAGCATTGTATTGCTAAGCGCATAAAGAGCATGCCACTTTTTAAGGGATAAGCTGGAGTCGTTCATTAAAGTTAATCCTGCTTGGGAGTATAACCCGGGCCGATTTGCTTCCAGGCGTCGGAAATATTGAGCAGCAGAGCCTCGACTTCGGTAATCGCCTCGATGTCATTGCGCAGATTGGCATGTAACAAACGGCGTACCATATAGTCATAAAGCGCAGAAAGGTTGCGGGGGAGTTCTCCTCCCACATCCATATTTAACCCAGCCTTAAGGCCATTTTCGATAATATTAATGGCCTTAGACAGGGCCTCTCCTTTTGCCGGGATGTCTCCCTGCTCAAGGAAAAGGCGCGCCCGGATAAGCGCGCTATGGATACCGTCGAACAACATGACAACCAACTGGTGCGGGCTGGCACTCAAGACAGCAGATTCAAGACCTACCTGCTGATAGGCTTGTACACCAGATTTGCTATACATATCGTTTCCTTTCTTACTTACTGCTGAACTGTTGGGTCAAATAAGTGGCCGTGCCGTTGAATTTTGTGACCAGCTTATCTAAATCGTTAAATTGCTTTTTATAGCGCGCCATCGTGGCTTCAATCGTCAACTCCATCGCGTCATAACGTTTACCGATGGATTTGAGCGTGGCGTTAATACCGTCCTTCGCATTCTGAATGACGCCTTCTTTACCTACAGAGGTGCTCAGCATGTCAGTCAGCGTATTGTTCATCTGGGTGGCGAAACCGGTGGTTTTACCATCCCCGACAAAATAGGCCTGAACGCCAGCCGGGTCATCCGTGAGGATCTTGGTTAATTTCTTATCATCAATTTTCAGGTTGCCAACCGCGCCGTCCGCGCCTTTGACCGGGTCCTGTGTGATGCCAAGTTGGGCCATAATGGCATAGGAACCGCTCTGCACATTGGTCAATAAAGCACGCAGATCGGATTGTACTCCGCGGATAGTACTGTCACCCATCAGTACGCCGTTATTCGAAGACTGGGCGGTTGCACCCACCGCAGGTGGCTCATATTTCGTCAATGAGGCAATGGTGGACTGCAGAGAGTTATAGGCAGTTACCCATTCTGTAATGGCTTTTTTGTTATCGTCTGTAGAGCGGGTTACGGTCAGGGTTTCATCGGCCGTGCTCTGTGCTTTCAGGGTTAATGTTACCCCTGGAATGGCGTCAGTGATGGTATTGGTCTGGCGGACAATCTGGATACCGTTGACGTTAACGACGGCATTTTGTGATTTCACCTGTTCGGTAAGTGCGCCACTGCCAATGATGCCTTTCAGCGTATCGTCGCCGGTCACTGTTACCGTCATATCAGAATCGGTACCGGTGGTTTTGGAGGTCAGCATCAGACGATAGTCGCCATCATCCGCTTTCACCACACTTGCCGAGACACCGCCGTTGGCAGCGTTAATGGCTTTAGCGATCCCGTTCAGGGAGGTATCGCCATCGGCCAGGGTTACTGTCAGTGGTTTGCTGTCAGCGCCTGCCTGGGTAATGGTAATGGTTCGGCTGTTGGTGCCCGTGGTGCCACCTAACTGCTTAGTATTGCTGTCGATAGTGCCTGGCGTGGTCGTCAGCACCTGGCCTTTAGCAATCTTGCTGACGTTGACTGTCACATCACCAACGTTAGCGCCGGAGGTACTGATAGCCGAAAATGCAGTATTGGTGCTGCTAATGGAGGTTGAGTTCCACGTATCTGTTTTTGCGAGCTTAGCAGCTGCGGTTTGCAGATTCGTCAGGGCGCTTTGTAATTTACCGTAACCGGTAATCTGCGCGTCGTAGGTGGTTTTTTGCTTGGCAATAGCCGTCAATTTTGTTTCTTCTGCTGCCTGCAGCTTATCGTACAGATCTGACAGGCCGGGCATGCCCACCCCGAGATTACTGATAGTCGCCATGTAGTGTTCCTTCTTAATGGATGTTTCAGTCGTTTATCGGCCCGTTCGACGAAAAGTTTACGGCAAGCTTAAAAAATATATCGCTGAATAAGCGACCTAAATGACGCGTTTTAAATCAACAGGGTGCATGACGAAGAAATATACCGAAGAGAATAAGACGGTGATTTTTTGCGTTAATCTTTTATTCATCATGCACTCTGCAGCCGCTTTAGCGTAAAATAAACCTTTATAAAACAAATAATTAAATATTTTCTTCGATATTTTCTAAAGTCTGCTGTTCGAGCGTCGATAACCATGTTGACGGTGAGAGACGCCGTGAGTGTTAGGCACCGACCCTAGAAACCATTTTTGAAGGAATTAAAATTATGTCAGTTATCAATACTAACCTGTTGTCCCTGACCACTCAGAACAACCTGAACAAATCTCAGTCTTCTCTGGGCACCGCTATTGAGCGTCTGTCTTCTGGTCTGCGTATCAACAGCTCTAAAGATGATGCTGCGGGTCAGGCGATTGCAAACCGTATGAACTCTCAGATTAAAGGGATGACTCAGGCTGCTCGTAACGCCAACGACGGTATCTCTCTGGTTCAGACCGCTGAAGGTAACCTGAACGAGATCAACTCCAACTTACAGCGTATCCGTGAGCTGGCTGTTCAGGCTGCGAACGATACTAACGGTACCACTGACTACACCTCAATCAGCACTGAAATTACTCAGCGTCTGGGTGAAATCGACCGTATCGCTGGCGCTGCTAACTTCAACGGCAAAAAACTGCTGGACGGTAGCCAGACTGCTTCTCTGAACATCCAGGTTGGCGCAGGTACTGGTGCAACTGATAGCATCGCTATCACCACTGGCGCACTGATTGATGCTAAAGCTACCAGCCTCGACACTGGCCTGACCGGTACTATCACCGATAACAGCACTGCTAAAGCTTTCATCACTGCAGCTGACAACGCTATCTCTAAAATTGATACCGCTCGTTCTAACATGGGTGCGATTCAGAACCGTTTCGAATCTACCATTAACAACCTGAACAACTCTATCACTAACCTGTCTGCTGCTCAGTCTCGTATCCAGGATGCTGACTACGCAACTGAAGTATCTAACATGTCCCGCGCGCAGATCCTGCAGCAGGCTGGTACTTCCGTGCTGTCTCAGGCAAACCAGGTTCCACAGGCGATGCTGTCCCTGCTGCGTTAATAGACGCACTATCTTTAAAAAAGGTTGCTGGAAACAGCAGCCTTTTTTTTCACTATTTTTCCGTAAAATCACCGGATCGTAATCTGTAAAATAAGGCTGCATTTAGCAGCGTTTTCCCGCCATCACCCCCCGAAACACAGTGTTACTCTGCCTAAAATCTCCTTTTCCGGTCGTCTGACGACAGTTTACCGAAGAGTTATAAGATGAGTGAATTCGCACGTAGCCGGGCTATGCGTCAGTTTTATCGGAATGTGTTTACCCGATTCATTGATCTGCCTGAAGCCGATGTTATGCCCGCCAACATCACGGCCGAAATTTTCAGTTTTAAAAGCACTAATTTCACTGCGCTCGAACCCATGATTCGTGTGGCCGAAACGGGGCTGGATGCTGAAAAGGATACGGCTTTAAAAGACATGCTATGTGCCATCGTGCTGGCAAACACCGCACTGGATGAGTCCGTCATTGGCGAAAAACAGACTCTTTCTGCCGAGATGAGTACCCAACTGACAGAATATATTGTGTCGGCGTTAAAAGCCGATGACAACATTCACTATCTTGTCGCCGCCATTCAGCTTCTGTTCCGCGTCAATGAAATCAGCTCAGCGTTATTTTTAATTAACAACAACCTTTCGCTGGTTAGCAATTCGGCACCTGTGCTGAAAATCCTGCTGTTGATCTGTTTAATGGAAAATGATTTCAACCAGGCGATGGTTGTTATCCAGGCTCTGACGGCAGACGCTGCATTAATCGGCGAAGATCCTATGGCCCTGTTGATGATTACCTGCGGCATCTACAGGCTGGGGGGCATACCCGATTCGTACATCGATTTTCGATCGCTTCATGTGAGCGAGCATGCGGTGGAAAATCAATCCTACGATTACTGGATCGCAAAAAGCACAGCTGCCAAAACAACGGTGCTAGTCACGTGCGACAGCGAGGATTATTTCGAGCACGCTGTGCCGATGCTCTATTCACTCTATGAGACCAATCGCGACGTCCTTGATGTGCACGTGCATCTAATTAACGGCAATGATGATGTTAAACATAGCCTGATGACCCTTCGCGAACAGCTACCTGAGCTCAACCTCTCTGCAAGCCATGAGCAAATAACCCGTAATGAGGACATGTCGGTAGTCCGTGCTGCACGTCGCCTCGTTTTCCTGCACCACGCACTGCAGGCGTTTAACACTCCCATTATTGCCATTAACCCTAATGTGCTGGTGCGTAAGCCGTGGTGTGAGCCAGAAACGGCGCTGTTGCTCCTGCAAACCGAATCCTCACCTTTCTGGGAAGAGGTTTTTGCCGGTTTTATTTACGCAAAACCCGGCGGCGTAGCGCAACGATATTTCGACCGCGTTGTGCCGTTCATCCATACCAACCTCGCCAGCGGCAATCATGCGCCTGGTCTGGAGCAAGTCGCACTCTTTTCCTGTCTGGACATGCTTTCGCCAGAAGACCGTCTGGCGATCTCGCGTGCCGAGCGTAGCGGAATACTCGATAGCCAGTCGGGTGAGGAGGCGTTCTGTTGGGTTGCAAGGAACACAGCAGGCCCATACCAGGAATATAAATCGTCGCTTATTCGCACGTATCAACGCTGAAGCATTTGCCCTGTGACCGTAAGAACAGAATCTGGAAAAAACGTGACGATACAGTACCCCTATTATCGGGTCAGCCCCGAGACCATTCATGCCGCTGCGGTGCTTAATCATCTGACCACGCCACTGCCTGCGTTTGCCCGTGTCATGGAGATTGGCTGTGGTTCAGCAACGCGTCTGATTATGCACGCATGGGCGCATCCTGAGAGTATCGCTCTGGGTATCGATATTGACGAAGAGGCGATCGTGAAGGGGCAGAAGTTTGCTGCCGAACTGGGATGTCATAACGTTGAACTGTTTGCTGCAGGATTAGGGGATTTGCTCGCCGCGGATCCGGGTGAGTTAGATTACATCATTATTCATCAGACCTTTGGTTTTCTTGGAAAAAGCGAACGGGAAGCGTTGCTGACATGGTGCCAGTCGCATTTATCTGCCAACGGCGTTATCGCCATTAAGTGGTCAGTACTGCCTGGCAGCATAGCGCGCATAACGTTGGGTGAAGCGTTACGGTTCCATCTTGATCGCGCAGAAGAGGGCAGCGACCTGCTGGCGTCAGCCCGCGCCATGCTGAGCTTTATGTTGCTCACGCTGGAAGAGGGTTCGCTGAAAAATGAAGTCCTTCTCGCTGAAGAAATGGATGATAACGCGCTCATTCTGGCCTATTTAAGCCCGAGTGACGGGGCATGCACCCTCGGGGATTTTAACGCACAGGCTGAACTCGCCGGTCTGCAGTTCCTGGGCGATTTGCTGCCACAGTCGGAACTGGGAAGCTTCTACAGTCCGAGAATCGAACAGTTACTGGGTGCCGTCAGCGACGGGGCAAGCAGAACCTTGTCGCAGCAATATCTTGATTACGCCGTTCAACGCGAAGAACGCTTTTCCTTGCTGTGCCACCTAAATCGCCTCTCGCCGCCGGTTCACCCGGATCTGAACCTCCTGAGAAACCTGCACTGGGCCGGAAGCTTTATGCCGATCGAACTGGATTCTGCAAAAGCGCCCCGCGTGTTCAGAAATAATAATGGACGGATCATGCGTACCGACAATGCCATTATTATCAGGATCATGGAGTTGTTGGGCAATGCCTGGCCTATGTCCTTAAGTTTCGAACAGCTTGTGCTCAATTGCCGGGCTCCTGAAACGCATGAGGATTATCAGGAGACGGTGTGGGAAGCATTAAAAACGCTGTTTATGACCTGTGCTGACGGATTTTTCTGGAGTGCCACCCCAGGGGCATACAACGCTGCGCAAAATGGTGAGCTGGCACCGGTAGGGCTGTTACCACCAGAGCGTCCTGCGAACAATGTAAGCATCATGAACCTGTGGGGAGAGTGGGTTTCATTGACCCCTGCTGAGTGGAATTATTTGCGCTTCGAAATGGGGCATGCCGGGCAGACGAACTGGGAACTCTACTCTTCATTGAAAATTAAAGGGTTGCTAACCGGCTCGCCTGAGGCCTGGAAAAAGCAACTGCAGTGTTTTCTGCGTGCAGGCATGCTCGACGTACTAAAATCGCAACTTTCTCTGTTGTTGTTGCTTAGTGTCGATCAACAGCAGGGCGGAATGCTTATCAAGAGCAATGCCGAACCCGTATTAGCCGACCCGGACGTGGACGCTATCTACGAGCGCGCAAACAGCCTTATCCAAAAAGGCCGTTCTAAAGAAGCCCGCGAGTATGCTCGTGGGTTAATGGAAAAAAATCCAGACAATATTCACGTCCTTCGCTGCTATTCAAAAACATGCGTGCTGACCTCCGCCTGGGATGACGCGCTGGCGTCGCTTTGTAAACTGATGGGCTATTATTTCTCGAGCCTTGATATCTATTATGATCTTGCCACGGTGTTGCAGCGTAAGCGTGAATTCTACGGTTCACGGCAAATTGTCCGTACCTTGCTTCGTCTGAATAATAAAAATATTGATTACTGGCTAAGTCTGGCATCGCTGCATCACGCCTATGGCGATATGACATTAGCGGAAAAATGCTGCAGGGAGATTATGCGCTTCCAGCACCCGGGGCCCAGTTCACTTGGGCTCACCGGGATTGTATTGAGTGACAACCATAAAATGGCAGAAGCGCGCTATTTTATGGAAAAGGCCGTAGAGCTTAGCAATTATAATTTCGGCTACTTCAGTAACTTACTGTTTGTAATGAGCCACGACGCTAGCGTAACGGCCGAGACGTTGCTGGAAAAGCACCTTGAATACGGCCGCCGCGCAGCAACCTGGGCAACAGAGAGCGGGGTAAAACTGGTTCTCAATAATTCCAGAGAACCTCAGCGTAAGCTTCGACTTGGCTTTGTTTCAGGCGATTTGCGTAAGCATCCGGTGGCGAATTTTCTTCTGCCTTATTGGGATGCCATCAATCGTGAACAGTATGATTTGGTGGCCTATAGCACCCTGTTCCTTGAAGAAGATGACACGTATTGTCACCTTCGCCAGAGCGCAACGCTATGGCGTCAGGTTGATGCTATCAGCGATATTGAACTGGCGAAACTGATAGCTGAAGACGGGATTGATATTCTGTTCGATTTATCGGGTCATACAGCCTACAACCGATTGCCTGTTTTCGCGTTGCGTCCGGCTCCGATTCAGATCACATGGATAGGTTATCCGGGCACGACGGGTCTGAAAGAGATGGACTATATACTTCTTTCGGCGAGCCTGGCGCAGTCTCAGGAGCTTGAAAAACAGCTGGTGGAAAACGCGATGTTCGTTGCGACACGCAAGAGTTTCGAACCTCATCCTCTCAGTCCGGACATCAATCCATTACCTGCGCTGCGTAACGGTTATATTACCTTTGCCAGTTTTAACCGCTCTAAAAAAATTAACGATCAGGTGCTGAATGCATGGGCATCTATTTTGACGGGTTACCCTGAAGCCAGGCTGTTAATCGGTAACATGACTGATGCCGAAATGATTTCGGCCATGACAAAACGCCTGCAACAGCGCGGAATTTCTCGCGACAGATTGCTCTTCCGGGGACTCGTGGAAATGGATGAGTACCTCACGATGCACCATGAGATTGATATTTTACTTGATGCATTCCCTTATAGCGGTGGAACGACGACGCATCATGGCGCCTGGATGGGCGTCCCGACAATCACCATGAATGGCCCGACCATACCGTGTCAGCAGGGCGTCGATATTATGCGTTCTTATAGACTGGAGCAGTTTATTGCGATTGATGAGGAAGATTATATTTCCAGAGCAATCGCCTGGGGGCAACGTATTCCAGAACTTGCTGAAATCCGACTGGGGATGCGAGACAGGATCCCCGTAGACCACGTGCCAGATTTTAATATTGCAGAAAACTTTGAACGGGCGCTGCGTGAAGCGTGGGGAATTTATTGTCGGGGAGAAGAGCCGCATGCGTTTCTCATCACTGAACAGCATTCCTGACTCGCAAGGGTTAACTAAGCCGGCCATGTGGGCAAAATTTAACGGTATCATTACCGAGGTAGGATATGAGTAAAATTTACGTAACCAGTCCATTCTTGCCCCCTCTGGAAGAGTTTATCCCTTATCTGGAGCAAATCTGGCAAAATAAAACTCTGACAAACGGCGGACCATTTCATCAGCAGCTGGAACAGGCTCTGGCGGAATATCTGGGTGTAAAGCATCTTTCGCTTTTTGCAAACGGAACGCTGGCGCTGCTGACGGCATTTCAGGCGTTGCGCCTGACTGGCGAGGTGATCACCACGCCGTATTCCTTTGTTGCGACCTCGCATAGCTTATTGTGGAACGGATTAACGCCGGTCTTCGCTGATATCGATCCCCAAACCTATAATATTAATCCGGATCGCATTGAAGAATTAATTACGCCTAACACCACCGCAATTTTGCCTGTTCATTGTTATGGGATTCCCTGTGACATCGATAAAATTCAGAAAATAGCAGATGTGTACGGTTTGCGGGTTATTTATGACGCAGCACATGCATTTAATGTCCGCAAAAACGATATAAGCATTTTAAATCACGGTGATTTGTCCGTACTCAGCTTCCATGCCACCAAAGTCTTTAACACCTTTGAGGGCGGGGCCATTATAAGTCACGATCTCAAAACCAAACAGCGCATCGATTACCTTAAGAATTTTGGCTTTGCTGGTGAAACCCGCATCGTGGCTCCTGGCATTAACGCCAAAATGAATGAGGTGGAAGCTGCATTCGGTCTTCTGCAGCTTAAACATATTGATAAAGCACTGGACGAAAGAAAGGCGATTTATCAACGCTACTGTGAAATGTTAGACGGGCTGGAAGGATTAACGTTTGTCGACGTACCCGCCGATGTGAGCTGGAACCACGCCTATTTCCCGGTGCTCATCGAACCGCATTTCGGGATGAGTCGTGATGGGGTATATGAGTTATTTAAAGCGGATGCCATTCTGACGCGTCGCTATTTCTACCCGCTCATCAGTTCATTTGCCATGTACAGAGGTTTCCCTACTTCGGCGGAAGAACATCTGCCCGTTGCGAATGATATCGCCGGAAAGGTACTGTGCTTGCCGATTTATCCAGGAATGACGCTGGAAGAACAGGATCGGGTCGTGAATGCTCTGAAGCGTGCTTCCCTGGTAGGACAGGCGCAGGGTAACGAACCGACGCCAGTCACGGAGATTGCGGTATGAGCATGATGCCTACAGCGATGATCCTTGATGCAGGGTTTGCCTCGTTGCCATTACAACAGGCCATAAAAGCCGCAGGGTTTCGAACGCTTGCCTGTAGCGGTAAAGCCCAGGATGCAGGGATGAAATATGCCGATGCGACCTGGGCGCAAAATTACGCTGACAGCGAGGCGGTACTGGCCATTGCCCGCAAGGAAAAAATCACGGCGCTGTCGCCAGGTGTGACGGACGTTTCGTATCTTTCTGGCTGCCGCGTGGCGCAGGCGCTGGGCCTTCCCGGCTATGACTCTCCCGAGGTAAGCGATCTCCTTTTCCTCAAGGACCGCTTCAGGAAATGGGCCAGCGAGAAGGGATATCCTATTCCAAAAGCTGCCAGTAACGTGCAGGAGGCGCGTACGATGCCTTTCCCGCTGCTGGTAAAACCTGTCGACGCATACAGTGGAAAAGGGATCTCATTGATTCATCAGCCAGATGAGCTTGATGAGGCGGTCAACGTCGCGCGTGCTGCGTCAGCGGGCGGACATTGTGTCATTGAAACGTTCTGCCAGGGGGCGCTGTATAGTCATTCGGCGTTTATTCGTGGGGGTGAAATCACTTGCGAATTTTTTGTCGATGAATATTGCACAGTCTATCCGTGGCAAGTGAACAGCAGCTGTCTGAGTGTCAATCTGCCCGAGTCGATGCGTGATCAAATCAGTGAATGTATGCAGGCCATTGTCAGCGACTTAGGCCTTGTCGATGGACTCTTACATACTCAACTTATTGCTGACGAACGGCAATTTTGGCTGATTGAAGTGACACGCCGCTGTCCGGGCGATCTCTATTCGAAATTGATTGAGCTTTCCACGGGCGTCGATTATTGCCGTGAATTTGTTGCGCCTTTCATCGGACAGACAAGTCACCTGGCGCACCGGCGTCCCGCACGTCGGCGCAATATTGCCCGTCATACGGTCTCTTCAACTCATCGAAGCCTTTTCTTCGGGTTTAACTGTGCGCCTCTGCCAGCCAACATCCTTCAGGCGATACCGCTTAAACAACCCGGCGATGAAATCGGCCCTGCGCCAGGGGATCGGGCAGGGTTAATTTTTGCTGAGTTTACCGATCTTGACGCCATGGCAAGCCACACGCCTCAGCTTAAAAACTATTTTTCTTTTTCTTCTTTGTAAGGACCGGACTATGAACAGGCCTCTATCTCTTGGGTTTATTGGCGGAGGGATCAATTCAGCAATTGGTCTGACGCACAAAATTGCCAGTCAAATGGACGGCCATTTCGAGTTGGTGACGGGATGTTTTAGCCGCGATAAAACGCTTAGCAAACAGACGGGGCTGGCATGGGGACTAAAGGATGAAGCCATTTATACGAATGCGGCGACCCTGCTGGAAGAGCAGCACGCACAAATGGATGCCGTTGTCATCCTGACGCCGACCCCGGCCCATCGTGAAATTATTCTGGCCTGTCTTGAATACGGTCTTCCGGTTATCAGTGAAAAAGCCATGGTCGCCAGTGTGACGGATGCGCGCGATATCGCCCAGCGCGTGGCAGACATCAATGGACAACTCTACGTCACCTATAACTATACCGGCTATCCGATGGTACGCGAATTGCGTGAACGGTTACGTCGCGGTGAACTGGGGAGCATTCAGCATGTCATGGTGGAAATGCCTCAGGAAGGATTTATTCGCAGCCGGGAAGATGGCAGTGTGGCTCAGCCTCAGGAATGGCGTCGCGTTGATGGTGACATCCCGACCGTTTCCCTCGACCTTGGGGTCCATGTGCATCAACTGGTGGAGTTTCTGACGGATAAACGTGCCGAGGATGTCTATGCGATTAACAGCACGTTTGCGCGCGTCCCGAATGTTGTCGATACGGTGAATCTGGTTTCCCGTTACGACGACGATATGGTGTGTAATTACTGGTACGGCAAAGCGGCGCTGGGTTACCGAAATGGTTTGCGGATACGAATTTATGGTTCTGAAGGCAGCGCAGAATGGTTGCAAATGGAGCCTGAGTATCTCCATCTTGCTGATGTACATGGGAATATTCGCCTGATCGACCGAACAGCCGGAGACAATACGGTGGCCAACCAGCCCCGCTATTGCCGCTTCAAAGCAGGGCACCCTGCCGGATTCATTGAGGCATTTGCAAACTATTACGCCGATATTGCCGCCAGTTTACGTGGTGAACCTACGGGATACAGCCTCAGTTGCGATACGGCCGTCCGTGGGCTGGAATTTCTCGAAAAAGCGCAGCAGAGCGCACTGACGTCTGCCAAAGTCGAATTATTACGTTAATAACGGTTGTGCTGAGGACTATATGACATTACTGGAACAGTTACAGGGTTACGATAACGCCTTTTTTGAGAGCATCAACTCAATGCAAGCCAATGGGCTCCCGATTGTGCTTTATGGGGCAGGCTGTCTGGGGCAGATGACGGCAGAATTTATGTTCCGGGAAAACATGCCGCTCCATAAAGTCGCACTTAATAGAAAATATATTACAGAAGGGATGAGCTTCCACGGTCTCCCGGTTGTGGCAATCGAAGATCTCCTTGAACAACCCGGTGAATTCAACTGTATCGTGGCGTTGCAGTATGTTAGTGACGCGATGCAGGCAGAACTTCGGCAGGGGGGCGCCAATGTGCTTGTATTTGATCCTGCTTTTATCGGCGTCAGCACAACTCTCTGGTATACCCCGTCATTTTGTGATGAACATAAGGACCTTCTTGAACATCTGTACGCGAGCCTGGAAGACGATCGTTCGCGGGAAACGCTGGTTGCATTTCTTAAACAGCGTTTAACTGCTACCCGTGGCTATTACCAGGCGGTATACGAACCGGTACATTATTTCCCGTCAGATATTGTCCGCCTGCAGGATAACGAAGTGTTTATTGATTGCGGGGCCTACAATGGCGATAGCATTGGGGCGTTTATGCAAGAAGTGGCCCGTCAGCAGGTCGCGCAGCCAGAAAGCGTTATCGGCTTTGAGCCTGATGCCAGTAATTATGCTCAACTTTGTGAAAATACGCGCCAGTGGCCATTTTGTCAGCCAGTGCAAAAGGGCGTATGGGATGAAAACACCGTTCTCTCTTTTCAGTCGGGAAATGCACTCTCTTCACGCCTGATGGAACAAAGCACGAACACGGTGACCATTGAACTGGATAGCATTGATAATATCCTGCAGGGGCGCAAAGCCACCTTTATTAAAATGGATGTCGAAGGCGCTGAACTAAAAGCCTTGCAGGGCGCTGCAAGCACGATTCAGGACTGGAAACCTTTACTGGCAATAAGTCTTTACCATAAGCCGGAAGATCTCCTGACAATTCCTCAATATATTGCCTCTCTCAGTGCTGATTATGTGTTTTATCTGCGCGGACATCACCCTGAACTGGCCTTCGAACTGGTTTTATATGCTGTGCCTAAGTCACGGTATATAAAGAAATAGGCAAATAACCCCCCATTTTACCCACTATTCATCCAATTGAACGCCCTGCAGAATCGGATAATCATGCCGATAACTCAACTAACGCAGGGCTGTTTATCGTGAATTCACTCTATACCGCTGAAGGTGTAATGGATAAACACTCGCTGTGGCAGCGTTATGTCCCACTGGTGCGTCACGAAGCATTGCGCCTCCAGGTGCGTTTGCCGGCGAGCGTGGAACTTGACGATCTGCTACAGGCGGGCGGTATCGGGTTATTGAATGCAGTTGACCGATACGACGCTCTGCAAGGAACGGCATTTACGACTTACGCAGTTCAGCGTATTCGTGGTGCGATGCTGGATGAGCTGCGCAGCCGCGACTGGGTGCCGCGCAGTGTTCGCCGCAACGCGCGCGAAGTGGCGCATGCGATGGGGCAGCTGGAACAGGAACTGGGACGTAACGCAACGGAAACAGAAGTGGCGGAACGTCTTGGCATTGCTGTTGAAGAGTATCGTCAGATGTTGCTCGATACCAATAATAGCCAACTCTTCTCTTATGACGAGTGGCGAGAAGAGCATGGCGATAGCATCGAGCTGGTGACAGATGAGCATCAGCAAGAAAACCCGTTACACCATTTAATGGAAGGTAATTTACGCCAGCGCGTAATGGAAGCGATTGAGGCTTTACCTGAGCGCGAACAGCTGGTGTTGACCCTCTATTATCAGGAAGAGCTTAATCTCAAAGAGATTGGCGCTGTTCTGGAAGTGGGGGAGTCTCGGGTGAGCCAGTTGCACAGCCAGGCCATTAAACGTTTACGCACAAAGCTGGGTAAGTTATAGGTGATTGATTCACCTGAAAAATGCCGCACAACGTATTGACAACCAGGAGTTATCATGACGGTGCAGCAATCTAAAAGACGGCCTTTAAGCCGCTACCTGAAAGACTTTAAACACAGCCAGACGCATTGCGCCCACTGTAACAAGTTACTCGATCGTATCACGCTGGTTCGTCGAGGCGAAATCGTTAATAAGATCGCGATTTCACGCCTCGACACGTTGATGGATGAAGCAGCATGGCTCGAAGAACAAAAAGAGTGGGTGGCGCTTTGCCGTTTCTGCGGTGATCTCCACTGCAAAGAGCAAAGCGACTTCTTCGACATTATTGGCTTCAAACAATTCCTGTTTGAACAAACGGAGATGAGTCACGGAACCGTACGCGAATATGTCGTCCGCCTGCGCCGTCTCGGACAACATCTCACCGTGAACAACATCTCCCGCGATCTGCTGAAGACCGGCTATCTGGATGAGAATCTTGAGCCGTGGCTGCCTGCGACCAGCACCAACAACTACCGCATTGCGCTGCGCAAGTATGCACAATATAAGGTACAAATGCCGGGTGTCATAAAGCAGAAAGCCCACGCTGGAACAACTTCTGATATATATTAAAAAAGAATAAGATGTAGCGCAGTCGCCTTTGACCTTGCAGGTGATTTCTCTACACTACTCAAAAATTCCACTATATCGGGGTATTTATGAAATTAGCACTTCTGGGTCGTCAGGCGCTGATGGGTGTAATGGCAGTCGCGCTGGTCGCGGGTATGAGCGTGAAAACGTTCGCCGCAGAAAATCTGCTGAATAAAGTGAAAGAGCGCGGTACGCTGCTGGTCGGGCTGGAAGGAACCTATCCTCCGTTCAGCTTCCAGGGCGATGACGGTAAACTCACCGGTTTTGAAGTGGAATTTGCACAGGAACTGGCGAAACACCTTGGCGTGAAAGCCTCCATCAAACCGACCAAATGGGACGGTATGCTGGCGTCGCTGGATTCCAAACGTATTGATGTGGTGATTAACCAGGTGACCATTTCTGACGAGCGTAAGAAGAAGTATGACTTCTCCACGCCGTACACCGTGTCTGGTATCCAGGCGCTGGTGAAGAAAGGTAACGAAGGCACCATCAAAACGGCCGCTGACCTGAAAGGCAAAAAAGTCGGTGTCGGTCTGGGAACCAACTATGAAGAATGGCTGCGCCAGAACGTTCAGGGTGTGGATATCCGCACCTACGATGATGACCCGACAAAATACCAGGATCTCCGCGTAGGTCGTATTGATGCGATTCTGGTTGACCGTCTGGCCGCGCTGGATCTGGTGAAGAAAACCAACAATACCCTGGCGGTTGCCGGTGATGCGTTCTCTCGTCAGGAATCCGGTGTAGCCGTTCGTAAAGGCAACGACGACCTGGTTAAAGCGATTGACTCCGCGATTGCTGACATGCAAAAAGACGGCAGCCTGAAAGCCCTTTCTGAGAAGTGGTTCGGGGCAGACGTCACGAAATAAGTCTTTGACGTTAAAAAAAGGCGCTTTTAAAAGCGCCTTTTTTATTTCTTACGCGTCTGCGTGCATAATGAAAAATATCACATTGAGTCAGTGTTACCGGAGAACCCATGTCACTACAGAATTTAACGCGCTTTCCCCGCCTGGAGTTTATCGGCGCGCCGACTCCGCTGGAGTATCTGCCGCGATTTTCTGACTATTTAGGACGCGATATTTTTATCAAGCGCGATGACGTAACGCCGATGGCGATGGGGGGCAATAAGCTGCGTAAGCTGGAGTTTCTGGCCGCTGACGCCCTGCGTGAAGGCGCGGATACGCTCATTACCGCAGGTGCCATTCAGTCTAACCACGTCCGCCAGACCGCCGCGGTGGCCGCAAAGCTGGGTCTCCACTGTGTAGCATTGCTGGAAAACCCAATTGGAACGCAAGCAGAAAACTATCTGACTAACGGCAACCGTCTGCTGCTGGATCTGTTTAACGTACAAGTCGAAATGGTCGAGGCATTAACCGACCCGACCGCACAACTTGATGAACTGGCGACGCGTCTGGAAGCGCAGGGTTTTCGCCCCTACGTTATTCCTGTCGGCGGCTCGAATGCGCTGGGTGCGCTGGGGTATGTGGAAAGTGCGCTGGAGATTGCCCAGCAATGCGAGGGGGCGGTCAGCCTCTCTTCTGTCGTTGTTGCTTCCGGCAGTGCAGGTACCCACGCAGGGCTGGCCGTTGGTCTGGAGCAATTATTACCCGATGTCGAGCTTATTGGCGTGACGGTATCGCGTAGCGTCGCGGACCAGAAGCCGAAAGTGGTCACCTTACAGCAGGCGGTGGCAGAGCAACTGGCGTTGAAGGCAACGGCTGATATCCAGCTCTGGGACGACTATTTTGCACCAGGCTACGGCACGCCTAATGAAGAGGGGATGGACGCGGTGAAATTGCTGGCGCGCCTCGAGGGTATACTGCTTGATCCTGTGTATACGGGAAAAGCGATGGCCGGTCTTATCGATGGCATTGAACAGAAGCGCTTTAAGGATGAAGGGCCGATTTTGTTTGTTCACACCGGCGGGGCACCTGCGCTGTTTGCCTACCATCCTCATGTCTAAAATCAGGTCGAAAAATAATAATGCAAGAAAGTATTCAACTGGTTATTGATTCCCTGCCGTACCTGCTTAAAGGTGCGGTATTTACGTTACAGCTCAGTATTGGCGGGATGTTCTTCGGTCTGGTACTCGGGTTTGTGCTGGCCTTAATGCGTATGTCACCCGTCTTACCAGTACGCTGGGTGGCGCGTTTTTATATCTCTGTGTTTCGCGGCACGCCGCTTATCGCGCAGCTCTTTATGATCTACTACGGTTTACCGCAGTTTGGTATTGAGCTGGATCCGATCCCCGCGGCGATGATTGGTTTGTCGCTCAATACGGCGGCATACACCTCTGAAACGCTGCGTGCGGCAATCTCGTCCATTGATAAAGGGCAGTGGGAAGCGGCGGCCAGTATCGGTATGACGCCCTGGCAAACGCTGCGCAGAGCCATTCTGCCTCAGGCGGCGCGAGTGGCGCTTCCGCCGCTCAGCAACAGCTTTATCAGCCTGGTGAAAGACACGTCGCTGGCGGCCACTATTCAGGTACCGGAACTGTTCCGTCAGGCGCAGCTTATTACCTCGCGCACCCTGGAAGTGTTCACCATGTATCTGGCGGCCTCGCTGATTTACTGGGTAATGGCGACGGTGTTATCCGCCTTGCAAAACTATTTCGAAAACCAGCTTAACCGCCAGGAGCGTGATCCAAAATGAGTGCTATCGACGTTAAAAACCTGGTGAAAAAATTCCACGGTCAAACGGTGCTCCACGGGATTGATCTGGAGGTTGAGCAGGGCGAAGTGGTCGCCATTATCGGCCCGAGTGGTTCCGGGAAAACAACGCTGCTGCGCAGCATCAACCTGCTTGAACAGCCTGAAGAAGGCACGATTCGGGTGGGGAACATTACGATTGATACCGGCAAATCCATCAGCCAGCAAAAAGGTCTGATTCGCCAGTTGCGCCAGCATGTGGGCTTTGTTTTCCAGAACTTCAATCTCTTCCCACACCGGACGGTGCTGGAGAACATCATTGAAGGCCCGGTCATTGTAAAAGGGGAAGCCAAAGAGGACGCGACGGTTCGCGCGCGCGAGTTGCTCGCAAAAGTCGGGCTGGCCGGTAAAGAAACCAGCTACCCGCGCCGCCTGTCAGGTGGTCAGCAGCAGCGTGTGGCGATTGCCCGCGCGCTGGCGATGCGCCCGGATGTGATCCTCTTTGATGAACCGACCTCTGCGCTCGACCCTGAGCTGGTGGGCGAGGTGCTGAACACCATCCGCCAGCTGGCACAGGAGAAACGCACAATGGTTATCGTTACCCACGAGATGAGCTTCGCTCGTGACGTGGCGGACCGCGCCATTTTCATGGATCAGGGAAGGATCGTGGAGCAGGGGCCGGCAAAACACTTATTTGCCAACCCACAGCAGCCGCGAACCCGTCAGTTCCTTGAAAAATTCCTTATGCAGTAGAATTTTTGCACTAATTTGCTCCAGAAAATTCATCTGGGGCAAATTATTCTCCCCCTGCGCCCGACACCGTGTTTTTTTATTCCGCTCAGACCCAATAAACCTTATCAAACGTAAAGTTAATTGTGCTGTTGCCGATATTTTGTAGTTAGAAATAAGTTTTATGTGTTAGGTTATATTCACCATAATAATGAATATCATTTCAGAGGCTTCATTTAGTAAGTATGAAGGATTCAGACTTTTTCACCTGGCGACGGGAATGCTCCCTCCGGTTTCAGAAATTGACCTGTACCGACGAGGTATATCAGGAACTTCAGCGACAAACTCAGGCGCTAGAATTCGATTATTACGCACTCTGCGTACGCCATCCCGTGCCTTTTACGCGGCCTAAGATTTCTGTGCATACCACTTATCCGCCACAGTGGCAGGCGCAATATCAGTCGAAGAATTATTTCGCCATTGACCCGGTGTTAAAACCGGAGAATTTCATCCAGGGGCATTTACCCTGGACTGACGAATTATTCGCTGATGCTGAGGAATTATGGCATAGCGCACGGGAACACGGCTTACGTACAGGAATAACGCAGTGTCTGATGCTGCCGAATCATGCTCTCGGTTTTCTGTCGGTTTCTCGTACTAGCATGCTGGAGAGTCCGTTAGACCACGAGGAAATAGAGCTGCGGTTACAACTGCTGGTGCAAGTGGCCTTAACATCGTTGATTCGATTTGAAGACGAGATGGTGATGCCGCCTGAGATGAAATTCAGCAAACGTGAACGGGAAATTCTTAAATGGACCGCGGAAGGGAAGACGTCGGCGGAAATTGCGATCATTCTCTCCATCTCAGAGAATACGGTTAACTTTCATCAGAAGAATATGCAGAAGAAATTCAATGCGCCTAACAAGACGCAGATCGCGTGTTACGCGGCGGCGACCGGGCTTATTTGAGTAGAGAGTACGTTCTGCGTGTCAGACGAGGCAACGGCTGAATGCACCGCATCCAGCCGTTTTTTATTACTGGCGGTAGGCTTGTTTAATTTGCTTAACGGTGTTGGCAAATACCGCGGATTCAGCCTGGTCTTCCATCTGCGCGATTTGTTTTTCCATTTTAATGATCACACGACCGGCGTCAGCCTGGCCCATCGCCTGTAGCATCAGCGTTAGCAGCGATTTCAGGCAGTTTACTTCCTGTGCCAGTTCCTGGTTATTCTCCGCAGTGGCAAATTCAGGTGTGCTCATTTATTTTCCTCATTATAAAACGGCGCTCGTGCGCGACGATGAAAGTCAAGGCGGCGGAGTATACCACAAGGCACAGCAAAAAATGCAGCGGTTGTTTTTCGTACTTTTACACTGGATGTTTATTTGCGTAAACAACGCGTGCCGCTAAACTGTGCGGCGTTAATAGCGACGAATTGTTTATACCCGGTTCGCTTGTCGTTAATTATTGTTACAAAAATTTAAGAACTGTTTTTTTACGGACTCAGGCGACAGGTTTTTTGTAACTTTTTGAATACAGATGCTTAAAAAAAGCTGCACAAGCCCTGGTGGCGCGGGCTCACTTTCCACGTTCTGTACAGCCTAATTTCCAAAAACGAGAGCGAAATCGAATAGCCGATTTTTTAACGTTTTAATCTTGTGAGGAAAACCGTTAATATAAACCAAATTATCACTCAGTAGCGTTATCCCTATTCTGGAGACATTTCCTTTGATCAACGTCCTTCTTGTTGATGACCACGAACTGGTGCGCGCAGGGATACGACGCATTCTTGAAGATATAAAAGGTATTAAAGTTGCTGGTGAGGCTTGTTGCGGCGAAGATGCCGTAAAATGGTGCCGCACTAATTCAGCCGATGTGGTGTTGATGGATATGAACATGCCCGGTATCGGTGGTCTTGAAGCAACCCGCAAAATCGCGCGTACCTTTGTTGATACAAAAGTCATCATGCTGACCGTGCATACTGAAAACCCGCTGCCCGCGAAAGTGATGCAGGCGGGCGCTGCCGGTTACCTGAGTAAAGGTGCCGCGCCGCAGGAAGTTGTCAATGCTATCCGTTCCGTGTTTGCCGGACAGCGTTACATTGCTTCCGACATTGCTCAGCAGATGGCCCTGAGTCAGATCGAACCCGAGAAAACGGAATCGCCGTTTGCCAGTTTGTCCGAGCGTGAACTACAGATTATGCTGATGATCACCAAAGGTCAGAAGGTAAATGAGATCTCGGAACAGCTGAATCTTAGCCCGAAAACGGTGAACAGCTATCGTTATCGCATGTTCAGCAAACTGAACATTCATGGTGATGTTGAACTGACTCATCTGGCCATCCGGCATGGTTTATGTAATGCGGAGACGTTGTTAAGTCAGTGAGTGATGTGTTCGATTCAAAAGCATTTCTGAAAACCGTAACCAGCCAGCCTGGCGTCTATCGTATGTATGACGCTGGCGGTACGGTTATCTACGTGGGGAAAGCGAAAGATCTCAAAAAGCGCCTCTCCAGCTATTTTCGCAGTAACCTTGCCTCCCGCAAGACTGAAGCACTGGTCGCACTCATACAGAATATTGATGTTACCGTCACGCATACCGAGACGGAGGCGCTGCTGCTTGAGCATAACTATATTAAGCTCTATCAGCCGCGCTACAACGTGCTGTTACGCGATGATAAATCCTATCCGTTCATCTTCCTGAGTGGCGATACGCACCCCCGGCTTGCTATGCACCGCGGTGCAAAACATGCCAAGGGTGAATATTTCGGCCCGTTTCCCAACGGCTATGCCGTCCGTGAGACGCTGGCGCTGCTGCAAAAAATCTTCCCTGTTCGCCAGTGTGAAAACAGTGTCTATCGCAATCGCTCGCGCCCGTGTCTGCAGTACCAGATTGGCCGCTGTCTGGGGCCATGCGTTGCCGGGCTGGTGAGTGAAGACGAGTATGCGCAGCAGGTCGAGTATGTGCGCCTGTTTTTAGCCGGGAAAGACGATCAGGTATTAACGCAGCTGATCGCCCGGATGGAGAAAGCCAGTGCAGCGCTGGAGTTCGAAGAGGCCGCGCGGATCCGCGACCAAATCCAGGCTGTGCGCAGAGTCACTGAGAAACAGTTCGTCTCGAACACCGGTGACGATCTCGACGTGATCGGTGTTGCCTTTGACGCCGGCATGGCCTGCGTGCATGTGCTGTTTATTCGTCAGGGTAAAGTGCTCGGGAGCCGCAGCTATTTCCCGAAAGTGCCGGGGGGGACGGAGCTGGGTGAGGTGGTTGAAACCTTCGTCGGCCAGTTCTATCTGCAGGGGAGTCAGATGCGCACGCTGCCATCGGAGATCCTGCTTGATTTCAATCTCGACGATAAAACGCTTTTGGCGGATTCGCTGTCAGAACTGGCTGGTCGTCGGGTTAACGTGCAGACCAAACCGCGCGGTGACCGCGCGCGTTACCTGAAGCTTGCCCGGACCAACGCGGCGACGGCGCTTACCACAAAACTGTCCCAGCAATCGACGGTCCACCAGCGTTTAACGGCACTGGCTACGCTCCTGAAGCTGCCGGAGGTTAAACGGATGGAGTGCTTCGACATCAGCCACACGATGGGCGAGCAGACCGTGGCCTCCTGCGTGGTGTTTGATGTTAACGGCCCGCTGCGCGCGGAATATCGTCGCTATAACATCACCGGGATCACGCCGGGTGATGACTATGCAGCCATGAACCAGGTGCTGCGCCGTCGCTACGGTAAAGCCATCGAAGAGAGCAAAATCCCGGATGTGATACTGATTGACGGCGGGAAAGGGCAGCTCGGGCAGGCGAAAGCGGTCTTTGACTCACTTGATGTGAGCTGGGATAAAAACCATCCGTTGCTGCTGGGTGTGGCAAAAGGGGCCGATCGTAAAGCCGGTCTGGAGACGCTCTTCTTCGAACCGGAAGGGGAGGGCTTCAGCCTGCCGCCGGATTCTCCGGCACTGCATGTTATCCAGCATATCCGCGATGAGTCACACGATCACGCCATCAGCGGGCACCGGAAAAAACGGGCGAAGGTAAAAAACACCAGTACGCTTGAGACCATCGAAGGCGTCGGGCCAAAACGCAGGCAGATGTTGCTTAAATATATGGGCGGATTGCAAGGATTACTCAATGCCAGCATGGAGGAAATTGCAAAAGTGCCGGGTATTTCGCAAGCGCTGGCAGAAAAGATCTACTACTCGTTGAAACATTGAGGGCTCTGTAGCAACATAGAGCTAAATTTTACTGACAACAAACAGTTACCGTCATTATGCAATTTAATATCCCTACGTTGCTCACTCTTTTTCGCGTTGTGCTTATCCCGTTCTTTGTACTGGCGTTTTACCTGCCAGTCGTCTGGGCTCCTTTTGCCTGTGCACTGATTTTCCTGGTGGCTGCGGTTACGGACTGGTTTGACGGTTATCTGGCACGCCGCTGGAACCAAAGCACCCGCTTCGGTGCCTTCCTCGACCCGGTCGCCGATAAGGTCATGGTCGCTATCGCGATGGTGCTGGTGGCTGAGCACTACCACACGTGGTGGGTAACGCTGCCTGCAGCAACCATGATTGGTCGTGAGATCATCATCTCTGCGCTGCGTGAGTGGATGGCGGAGCTGGGTAAGCGCAGCAGTGTCGCGGTATCGTGGATTGGTAAAGTGAAAACCACCGCGCAAATGGCCTCGCTGGTCTGGATGCTCTGGCGTCCAAACGCCTGGGTTGAGTGGGCGGGGATTGGGCTGCTGTGGGTTGCTGCGGTACTGACGCTGTGGTCTATGCTGCAATATTTAAACGCTGCCCGTGGCGATTTGCTTGATCAGTGATCGTTTCGACGTAATTTTCAGCAAACGATCCGGGGATGCAAAAAATAACGTTGACTCATACCGTCATATCAGTAGAATGCAACGCATCGAACGGCGGCACAGCTAGCCGGACGATAATGAAATCAAGTGGTTAGAAGTTAACTTGATGACATGCGGGAATAGCTCAGTTGGTAGAGCACGACCTTGCCAAGGTCGGGGTCGCGAGT
>NZ_JASCAN010000019.1:0-67214 GCF_029967775.1 Enterobacter sp. V89_11
TGATAAATTGTTAAAGAGCAGTTGCGACGCGGCTTACAGCTCACCGTCGCGAGGTCACGTATATTACGTTTTCCTCATTCAGAGTCAAGCATTTATTTTTGCTTTTCTCTGTTGGTGTTCATCTCTGAACCCCGCTAACCCGGCGGCTTGTAAGCCGTTGTTCCGTGTCAGTGGAGGCGCATTATAGGGAGTTCTCAGACGTTGACAACCCCTCTTTCAAAAAAAACGTTCAACCGTCTCTTTTTTGCTCAAAATCGTGCTACAGCGCCAGTTTTTCGAGCGTTTCAAAGCCATAACGGCGTAAAACGGGCAAAAGTTGCTCGGTCTCGTTAGTGATGGCCATACAAAAAGCGATGTTCGCATCGGCAGATTTTGCATCCGGAGCTTCATGTTCCAGCAACCAGGCCGTACGTCGGGCTATAGCCGCCCCCGAATCCACCAGCCGCGTGCCCTCAGGCAGAACTTCTAATAACTCTTCCTGTAATAGAGGGAAATGGGTGCACCCCAGCACAACGGTGTCCGGTGGCTCCGGCATCCGCAGCCACGGGCGGAGAATACGGCTCAACTCTTCGAGCGGCACTGCCTTTCCATGCAGCTTCGCTTCGGCGATCTCGACCAGTTCCGCCGAACCGAGCATCGCAATCTGGCATTCGTTGGCAAAGCGGTCGATTAACTCGCGCGTATAAGGTCGCTTCACCGTGCCTCGCGTTGCCAGTAAACCAACAATGCCATTTGCCGTCAGACGTGCGGCAGGCTTTATTGCAGGAACAACGCCTACAACCGGGAACTGGAATTTTTCGCGCAATGCAGGAAGCGATACTGTACTGGCCGTGTTACAGGCGATGACCGCCAGCGAGAGGGGATAACGCTTTTGTACCGCGGTGACGATTTCAACCACACGCTCAACAATAAAGTCTTCACTCTTTTCCCCATACGGGAAAGCGACGTTATCAAAGGCGTAAATGTAATGGAGATCCGGCAGAAGATGTCGGATCTCATCATAGACCGAAAGCCCACCGACGCCGGAATCAAATACCAGCACGGTGGGACGCGGATTAGAAGGTGTAGCTGCCAGACAAGGTGTATTCCCGTCCTGCAGTTTGGTAGCCATAAACTGTCTCGTAATCTTTATCGAACAGGTTGGCTATTTTACCACGAACTGTAAGGTGAGAGGTGACAGGATATGAAACTGCGACATCCCACAGGCTTACGCCGCCCATTTTCACACGTTCTGTAGAATAGGTATTCGGATCGACCGCAACGTCATAGCGTGTACCCAAATAACGATAGGAAACGTTCCAGTCAAGATCCCATACCTGCCAATCAAGCTGATACTTAACCTGTTGCTTAGAACGGCGAGCCAGAACTTCATTGGTTTTGGTGTTACGTGGGTCAACATAGTCATAGGAAATCTGGTGCCCTACCGGACCTGTTTCAAACTGCGCCGTGGCCTCAATGCCTTTGATACGGGCTTCGTCCACATTGTAGTAACGGTAGTTTGCGTCGTAGCCAATGAGGTTATCAATGTCGTTACGATAACCTGTTACGCGCCAGTTAACCGGCCCCGTCAAACCTTCAAAGCCCCCTTCCCACTGTTTACTCTCTTCAGGCTTAAGGTCAGGATTGCCATATTTCTCACTGTGAATCTGGCTCATTGTCGGTGCTTTATAAGCCGTGCCATATGAACCAATAATCCGGTAACCATCGATAAACTCCCACGCAGCACTGGTTTGCCACGTAGCATGATTGCCAAAATTCGAGTTATCATCGTTACGTGCCGCAGCTTCTAGCGTGATGCTATCAAATTGCTGCATCGCCGAGAGAAAGACGCCCGTATTGCGCTGCTCATAGCCGTTATCCATAGTACTAGAACCAGCCTGAGTTTTTTGTTTCTGCCAGTCCAGGCCCGCACCTATATTACCATGACCTACTTCAAGGGAATTTAACCACTGTGTGGTGTACTGCTTCACATCGTCCGTCGTTGCGGAATCTGAATAACGCCCTTTCTTCGGGTCATAGTTCTGATCTTTGCTGCGACCATAACCTATGGCCAACTGCGATTTAAATATCCCCTGACTGTAGCGCAGGCCCGTATCCCAGTTTTGACTGTAGAGTTGGCGCGTATCCGGTCGTCCATCAACGTTAAAGTTAGCATCGTAATGGTCATAGCCGTCATACGCAGTGCGATTGTCGTAACCAAAGCCGCGGAAAAAACCACTTACGCTATCGGTAATTTGCTGTTCCACAGAACCGTAAAGTGACTTACTCATAAAACCGTCACGATCCGGTTGACGCGGAGCATCTTTCGCACCGATATCGAAACCACGGGTATAAGTGTAATTACCCGCCATGGTGATTTTGGTTTTTTCCAGTACTTGCTGGAAAGAACCATCATAGGTCTGATACCCCTTAGAACCTACGCCTGCAGAAATTTCTGCACCCGGTTTATCTCGCCCTGTGATGATATTGATCACGCCACCAATCGCGTCAGAGCCATACAGCGCAGAACGCGGACCGCGAATATATTCGATGCGTTGAATCAGCGATGTTGGAATTTGGCTAAGGTCAGGAACATTGCTGATCCCTGCATTGTTTAGAGGAATACCATCAATCAATACCAGAACATGACGGGATTCCGTACCGCGAATAAATGTAGAAGAGGTTGCGCCCAAGCCGCCACTTTGCGCGATATCTACCCCGGGTAAACGCGACATCACTTCAACAACACTCTTTGCCTGCCAGCGATCAATATCCTCGCGCGTCACCACAGACGTTGGTGCAAGAACGGTATTAACAGGTTGCTCAAAACGGTTTGCTGTCACCACCAACGAGTCGTCGCTATCCTGCGCCCAGCCCGAAAATGCCGTGACGGACAACGCCGTCAACAGCGATACTTTTTTAATCATTGTTAAAGCATCCACAATATAAGAAGGATGCCGCAGGCTTCATCTATAGCACGCGATGACGAAACCAAATGCGACGTGATCCCGGCAGGTCTTCGGGCTAGGTGGCGTTTTGCGGATGAAGACTTCCCATTTTCACAGTGTCTACAATTCTCATCCCGCCAGTCTTTACCGCTGCGCGTCAGCTCCAGATTTTCACTGGATTCCCTTTTCACTCTCAGGAGACCGGAAACAGAATGCTACAATTAGACACGTATAGATGTCCAGATAGCTATTGGCCATTAAATCTGGACATCCACTGCACAATCCCTACAATCCCCGCGTAATTCTTTATCACTCAGGACGCATCATGACCCCCGAACACCTCCCAACAGAACAGTACGACGCACAGCTGGCAGAGAAAGTTGTCCGCCTGCAAAGTATGATGACGCCTTTCAACGCGCCCGTTCCTGAGGTGTTCCGCTCGCCCGTTAGCCACTACCGCATGCGTGCGGAATTCCGCATCTGGCACGAAGGTGACGACCTGTACCACATCATTTTCGATCAGCAGACGAAGTCCCGCATTCGGGTTGACAGTTTCCCGGCGGCGAGTGAACTCATCAACCAGCTCATGACGCTGATGATCGACGGCGTACGCAACAACCCTGTGCTGCGCCACAAGCTGTTCCAGATTGATTATCTGACCACACAAAGCAACCAGGCGATCGTCTCTCTGCTGTATCACAAAGCGCTGAATGATGAATGGCGCGAGCAGGCAGAAGCGCTGCGCGATGCCCTGCGCGCGCAGAACATCAACGTTCACCTGATTGGTCGTGCGACAAAAACCAAAATCATGCTGGATCAGGATTTCATCGACGAACGTCTGTCGGTGGCGGGAAAAGAGATGGTGTACCGCCAGGTTGAGAACAGCTTTACCCAGCCAAACGCAGCAATGAATGTACAGATGCTGGACTGGGCGCTGAAGGCGACTGAAGGGTCAAAGGGCGATCTGCTAGAGCTGTACTGCGGGAACGGCAACTTCTCCCTGGCGCTGGCGCGTAACTTTGAGCGCGTCCTGGCGACGGAGATTGCCAAGCCGTCCGTTGCCGCTGCACAGTACAACATTGCCGCCAATCACATCGACAATGTGCAGATCATTCGTATGTCTGCAGAAGAGTTCACGCAGGCCATGAATGGTGTACGTCAGTTTAATCGCCTGGAGGGGATCGATCTGAAGAGCTACCAGTGTGAGACGATTTTTGTCGATCCGCCGCGCAGTGGCCTGGACAGCGAAACCGAGAAGATGGTGCAGGCGTACCCGCGTATTTTGTACATTTCCTGTAACCCGGAAACGCTGTGCAAGAATCTCGAAACATTAAGCCAGACGCACAATGTTGAACGTCTGGCTCTCTTCGATCAGTTCCCGTATACGCACCATATGGAGTGCGGCGTACTTCTTACCGCGAAGTAACGTGATGGCAGGCCGGTCAACCTGCCTGCAACCCCACTCTCTTACTCCGGCAGCTCGTGCTTGCGGCTACGCATGCGCGAGCCAATCCAGAACACCAGTGCCACAGAGAGTACCGCCGGCAGGAAGTTAGAACCGATATCCGGATACTCTGCACGCACCACGGTGCTATACAGCAACACGCCAAGAATAAAGCAGGCCGCGGCCAGCCCAGGCAACCCGACCGGCATGGTGCGGTTCAGGTAACGCTGATGCAGACAGTACACCGTCAGCACCAGCGCAATAAGCGGGAAAATAGAAAATGGAACGATCGAGCTGAACACAGCCGCAAACGTGCCATTAATTGATAAGCCAGCGATCAATGCCAGCAACAGCGTACCCTTATCCTGACCTGACTGTTTCATTACTCACCTTCACTCTTCGGTTTGATGTGCCAGTTTCTCTTGTTCACGGCGATACCAGTAGTACGCGCCTTTGGAGATCATCCTGAGCTGTAATACCAGTCGCTCTTCGAGCTGCTTGCGTTGTTCGATGCTGACATCCAGCGCTTCGGCACCCGCGCTGAAAACAATCGTCACCATCGCCTCAGCCTGTGCTTCAGTGAACGCACGCGGCATATGGTTTTCGAGTTCAAGATAGTCGGCAAGTTCCGCGATAAAATGCTGAATTTCACGCGCCACAGCGGCACGGAACGCGGCTGATGTTCCGGAACGTTCCCGCAACAGCAGGCGAAACGCGTTGGGGTTATTGCCAATAAATTCCATAAAGGTCGACACAGAGGTGCGGATCACGCTCCCCCCTTTAGCGATACGCTGCCGCGCCTGGCGCATAAGCTGACGCAGCATCAGACCGCTCTCGTCGACCATGGTCAGACCCAGTTCATCCACATCACGGAAATGACGATAGAAGGACGTTGGCGCAATCCCGGCCTCGCGCGCAACTTCACGCAGGCTTAAACTGGCAAAACTACGCTCGGCACTCAGTTGACTGAATGCGGCTTCCACCAGCGAACGCCGGGTTTTCTCTTTTTGTTGTGCTCTTACGCCCATCACGATAGTTGAATCCTTCCAAAGGCCTGATGGCACTATACCAGAGAATAAAATTAATCTGTTTGCCTGGCTTTGTGAATGATTGTTTACGTACGGTTTGTGCTCCACTGCCGGAAAAAAGCACAACGATAATTGGGTTACTCGGGCAATGATGTTATGATTCTGTTGCTTTTATGTATAAGAACAGGTAAGCCTTACCATGCCACATTCCTACGATTACGACGCAATTGTGATAGGTTCCGGCCCCGGCGGCGAAGGCGCTGCTATGGGACTGGTGAAACAGGGAGCCAGAGTAGCGGTGATAGAGCGCTACCATAACGTTGGCGGCGGTTGCACCCATTGGGGCACCATCCCTTCCAAAGCCCTCCGCCATGCCGTTAGCCGCATTATTGAATTTAACCAGAACCCTCTTTACAGCGACCACTCCCGACTTCTTCGTTCCTCCTTTGCTGACATCCTGAATCATGCGGATACCGTTATTAACCAGCAGACGCGGATGCGCCAGGGGTTTTATGAGCGTAACCACTGTGAAATTTTGCAGGGCAATGCGCACTTTGTTGATGAACACACCCTGGCACTCGAATGCCACGACGGGTCAGTCGAAACCATCACGGCGGAAAAATTTGTCATCGCCTGTGGTTCACGCCCGTACCATCCGGCAGACGTGGACTTCTCCCACCCGCGCATTTACGACAGCGACTCCATCCTGAGCCTGCACCACGAACCCCGTCATGTGATTATCTATGGCGCAGGGGTGATTGGCTGCGAATATGCGTCGATCTTCCGGGGTATGGACGTGAAAGTTGATCTGATCAACACCCGCGACCGCCTGCTGGCCTTCCTCGATCAGGAAATGTCAGACTCGCTCTCTTACCACTTCTGGAACAGCGGCGTGGTAATTCGCCACAACGAAGAGTACGAGAAAATTGAAGGCTGCGACGACGGTGTGATCATGCATCTGAAATCGGGCAAGAAGCTGAAAGCAGACTGCCTGCTGTACGCCAACGGCCGTACCGGTAACACCGATTCTCTGGCTCTGGAAAATATCGGGCTCGAAACCGACAGCCGCGGTCAGCTGAAGGTGAACAGCATGTACCAGACAGCCCTGCCGCATGTGTATGCCGTCGGTGATGTTATCGGTTATCCAAGCCTGGCTTCTGCAGCATACGATCAGGGACGCATCGCGGCGCAGGCGCTGGTGAAAGGCGAAGCGACGGCACATCTGATCGAAGATATTCCGACAGGTATTTATACCATCCCGGAAATCAGCTCCGTCGGGAAAACCGAGCAGCAGCTGACGTCAATGAAGGTGCCTTACGAGGTGGGTCGCGCACAGTTTAAACATCTGGCGAGGGCGCAAATCGTGGGAATGAGCGTGGGTACGCTGAAGATCCTGTTCCATCGCGAGACGAAAGAGATCCTCGGTATTCACTGCTTTGGTGAACGCGCGGCGGAGATTATTCATATCGGCCAGGCGATCATGGAGCAAAAAGGTGGTGGTAACACCATCGAGTACTTCGTTAACACCACCTTCAACTACCCGACCATGGCGGAAGCCTATCGGGTCGCGGCACTGAACGGCTTAAACCGCCTGTTTTAACGCATTGTCAAAATGGCCATCCATCGAACCACGGATGGCCTCTGCCAGCTGCTCATAGCGGCTGCGCAGCGGTGAACCCGGACGATAAACCAGACCAATGGTACGACGTGGCTCTGGTTTAATGCATGGCAGATAAACCACGCCGTCACGTTTACGTTCGCGCGGTACGGCCAGTGCCGGCAGCAATGTGATCCCACTGCCCGCCGCCACCATATTACGCAGCGTTTCAAGGCTGGTTGCGCGGAAATGGGTATCCTCGTCAGCACCCGCTTCGAAGCAGAAGCCCATCGCCTGATCGCGCAGGCAGTGACCATCTTCCAGCATCAGCAGTTTTTCACCGGCCAGATCGGCCATCGGCACGCGATCGCGGTTCGCCCACGGGTGATCTTCATAGATCGCCAGCATCATGGGCTCATCAAACAGCGGCACTTCGATAAAAGCTTCACTCTCTTTGACCAGCGCCAGAATGGCACAGTCGAGCTTGCCGCTGTCTAACTGCGCCAGCAGCTGATGGGTTTGCGCTTCATGCAGATACATTTCGAGTTTCGGGAACGTCTGATGCAGCATTGGAATGATGTGCGGCAACAGGTACGGGCCAACGGTTGGGATCAGGCCAATATGCAACGGGCCGGACATCGCCTCCCCCTGCTGGCTTGCCATTTCCTTGAGCACTTTGACCTCGCGCAGCACGGTGCGCGCCTGATCCACCAGCAGCAGACCTGCCTGGGTGAACAGTACCTTACGACTGGTGCGCTCCAGCAGCATCACGCCCAGCTCGTCTTCCAGCTTGCGGATCTGGCCGCTCAGGGTAGGCTGGCTGACGTGGCAGGAATCTGCCGCGCGGCGAAAATGGCGGTGCTCGGCTAACGCTACCAGGTATTCAAGATCACGAATATTCATTATTCATCCTCCGTCGCCACGATAGTTCATGGCGATAGATAGCATAGCAACGAACGATTATCCCTATCAAGCATTCTGTTGAATAATACACCACATAGACGAGGCGGTACGTGTTTGACCCTTGACGTCCCCGCACCGTCAGCGAGTTTCTCTCAAAACTCGAACAACTAAAGCCAACGTGAACTTTTGCGGACCCCGTGGTCCGCTTTTTTTTGCGTAAAAAAGGCCGGGGATAAAAGCAAAATGGCAACCGAAGTTGCCATTTTTAGTGTTTACTCCCTCTCCCCGTGGGAGAGGGCGGGGTGAGGGCACCAGCCCGCACTCATCAAACCAGCCGGTTTTTCGCATCCGCAATCGCCTGCGCGACCTGCTTCGGTGACACGCCGCCTTTCGCTGCACGCTTATCCAGACAAGACTGCAACGCCAGAATCGGATACACATCATCACCGATAACCGCACTGAATTTCTGCAGGTCGGTCAGCGGCAACGCTTCCAGTGCCTTACCCTGACGAATGGCTTCAACCACCGCTTCACCGACAATATGGTGCGCTTCACGGAACGGTACACCTTTCGCCACCAGGTAATCGGCAAGCTCGGTCGAGTTTGCATAGCCCTGCTGCGCCGCTTCCTGACAACGCGGGCGTTTCACCTGAATGCCATCCAGCACCAGCGCACCCATATGCAGGCAGTCCAGCCAGGTATCGAGCGCGTCGAACAGCCCTTCTTTGTCTTCCTGCATATCTTTGTTATACGCCAGCGGCAGCCCTTTCAGGGTCATCATCATGCCGGTCAGCGCGCCCTGCACACGGCCACACTTACCGCGGATAAGCTCCAGCGCATCCGGGTTTTTCTTCTGTGGCATCAGGGAGGAGCCTGACGTCACGCGGTCAGACAGCTCAACAAACCCGGCTTCACCGGAGTTGAAGAAAATCAGGTCTTCGGCAAAGCGCGACAGATGCACCATGCCGATAGACGCATTGGAAAGCAGCTCCAGCACGTGATCACGGTCAGAGACGCTGTCCAGGCTGTTACGGGTGGCTGAAGCAAAGCCCAGCCAGCCTGCCAGCTGATCACGGTCGATTTCATAGGCCGTCCCTGCCAGCGCACCGCTGCCCAGCGGGCTCACGTCCAGACGCTTCAGGGTATCCTGCAGACGGCTTTCATCACGCGCCAGCATCTCAACGTAGGCCAGACACCAGTGGGCAAAGGTTACCGGCTGCGCGCGCTGCAGGTGGGTATAACCCGGCATCACCGCGTCCTGGTTGTTCTGCGCGGTTTCCACCAGCGCGCCTTGCAGCAGACGGTTGGCTGCCAGCAGTTCACCAACGGTATCTTTACACCACAATTTCAGATCAGTCGCGACCTGGTCGTTACGGCTACGCCCGGTATGCAGTTTTTTACCCAGCTGGCCGACTTTATCGATGAGTTTCCCTTCCACCCAGCTGTGAATATCTTCCGCATCGCTGGCGAGGATCTGCTGCGGGTCCAGACGCACCTCTTCCAGCAGGTTATTCAGCGCCTCTTCCAGCTGCAGCTGTTCGTCTGCGGTCAGGACGCCCACGGTGACCAGCGCTTTGGACCAGGCCACAGAGCCGACGATATCCTGCTCGGCCAGGCGGTAGTCGAAGCGCAAAGAGTCGTTGAACTGTTTGAACCGTTGATCCGCTGCCTGTGTAAAACGCCCACCCCAAAGTGCCATAACATGCTTCCTTAATATCTTTGAATTTCATTGCCCGGCTGCGCTGCGCTGACCGGGCCTGCAGAATCGGTAAATTGCTTACGCCAGAATACGCGTGCCAATCGGCGTGCCGTTAAACAACGCCGGGAGTTGCTCCGCGTGGCGCCAGGAGGCGATGTCCACCGGACGTCCGAGCGTACGTGCGGCATCCAGCGCCGCATTGACTTTGACGATCATGCCGTCGGTAATAATGCCCTGCTCGATAAGCTGTTCGGCTTTCGCTGCGGTCATTTCCGCAATACGCTGGCCTTTGCCGTCGAGAATACCGCTTACGTCAGAGAGCAAAATCAGGTCCGCGCCCAGCGTAGCCGCCAGAGCCGTTGCCGCCTGGTCTGCATTGACGTTCATCAGTTCGCCCTCTTCGGTCACCCCGATAGAGCTCACCACCGGCAGGAATCCTCCTTCCAGCAGCATGTTAATCAGCTTAGGCGAACCAGGCTGTGCCAGTCCAACGTGTCCGAGCTCTTCGTCGAGCTGGGTCACTTTTACGCTGTCACCATCGCCCAGACACAGGCCGACAGAGGCGATATGGTGTTTCTTCGCCCACGCCAGCAGCGTTTTGTTCGCCGTCCCCGCCAGGGCACCGGTAATAATGTCAATCTGGTCAGCAGGCGTGACGCGCAGGCCATTTTTCTTTTTCACCGGCAGGTTGAGCCCTTTCATCAGCTCATCAACCACGCAGCCGCCGCCGTGCACAATCACCAGCGGACGTTGGTGTGATTCGCGATAGTTCACCAGCGCGGTAAAAAGACGCTCCAGCGCTTCTTCGCTGTCCAGCAGTACACCACCGAGTTTGATAATTAATGGGTTCATCATCACACCTTAAATAAGAGCCTGGGTTTCCGGGAAACCGAAACGAATATTTGCACACTGCATTGCCTGTGCGGCAGCGCCTTTAAGTAAGTTATCTTCCGCAGCCACCACAATCAGGTGCTCACCCTGCACGGCAAAGCCGATGTCGCAGAATGGCAGGCCAACCACGTTTTTCAGCGCCGGCACGCCTTTGTCGTAGAGACGCACCAGCGGTTTGTCCGCATAGGCCTGCGTAAAGGCTTTGCTCACCTGTTCGTGGGTCACGCCGGGTTTCAGGCGGCAGGTGATGGTTTCGAGGATCCCTCGCGGGAAGCTGCCCAGATGCGGCGTGAAGATGACATCCGCACCCAGATGCGTCGTGATTTCAGGGTGATGGCGGTGATTGAACACGCCATACGGCTGAAGGCTCACTTCGCAGAAGCTGTTAGCGATAGCGGCTTTACGCCCCGCGCCGCTGACACCACTGGTGGCGTTGATCACCGGCCACTGGTTCAGATCCAGCAGGTCTGCGTCGATCAGCGGCTTCAGAGAAAGCTGTGCCGCCGTCGGATAACAGCCCGGCACGGCAACCAGATCCGCTTCCTTCAGTTTATCTGTGCTCCACTCCGCCAGGCCGTATACCGCTTTTTCCAGCAGTTCAGGGTGTTGATGGGTGAAACCGTAATATTTTTCGTAGAACGCGCCGTCATTCACACGGAAGGCGCCGGAGAGGTCGAACACCACACAGCCGGCCGCCAGACATTGCGGAACTAGGTCGTGGCTGACTTCGTGCGCGGTAGCTAAAAACACCACGTCGACGCCGTCGGTGAACGCGCGGATGTCAGACATTGGCTGCAGCGGCAGATCAACAATGCCTTTAAGTTGCGGATGCAAATCGGAAATTAACTTTCCTGCATCATTGCTTTGCGCTGACACGGTCAAAGCGGTTATGGTCATATGAGGATGGCGATTCACGTAGCTTACAAGCTCTGCGCCCGCATAACCGCTAGCGCCTACAATCAGCGTATTCAACATCGGGTTCCTTTATGCTCAACGTTAATGTATTTTTATTCACATTTATTGCATGAATATTGATACTATCACGACCTAAGGTGTGTCAACAATGAAAATGAACTTACCGCCATTTATCGAGATTTACCGCGCCCTGATTGCCACACCCTCCATCAGTGCGACCGAAGAAGCGCTGGATCAGAGCAATGAGTCTTTAATCAATCTGCTGGCAGGTTGGTTTAGCGATATTGGGTTTAACGTTGAGGTTCAGCCCGTTCCCGGAACACGCCATAAATTTAACCTGCTCGCCAGTACCGGACAGGGTGCCGGCGGCCTGCTGCTGGCCGGTCATACCGATACCGTTCCCTTTGACGATGGCCGCTGGACGCGCGATCCGTTCACCCTGACCGAGCATGACAACAAGCTTTACGGTCTGGGCACCGCCGACATGAAAGGCTTTTTTGCTTTTATCCTCGATGCGCTTCGTGACGTGGACGTGACAACGCTGAAGAAACCGCTCTACATTCTGGCCACTGCCGATGAAGAGACCAGCATGGCCGGCGCGCGCTACTTCTCTGAAAACACCTCGATTCGCCCGGATTGCGCCATTATTGGTGAACCAACGTCACTGCAGCCAATCCGTGCCCACAAAGGCCATATCTCCACGGCGGTGCGCGTGCTGGGCCAGTCAGGCCACTCCAGCGATCCGGCGCGCGGCGTCAACGCCATCGAACTGATGCACGACGCCATTGGCCGCATCATGCAGTTGCGCGACTCGCTGAAAGAGCGTTATCACTACGACGCATTCACCGTGCCTTATCCGACGCTGAACCTCGGCAGCCTGCACGGTGGTGATGCATCCAACCGTATCTGCGCCTGCTGCGAACTGCATATGGATATCCGTCCGCTGCCGGGCATGACGCTGAGCGATCTCGACGGCCTGTTGACCGAAGCGCTGGCGCCGGTCAGCGAGCGCTGGCCGGGCCGCCTGACGGTCTCCGAGCTTCATCCGCCGATCCCTGGCTACGAATGTCCACCGGATCATCAACTGGTTGAAGTCGTGGAAAAGCTGCTCGGTGAGAAAACCGACGTGGTGAACTATTGCACCGAAGCACCGTTTATTCAGACCCTGTGTCCTACGCTGGTGCTTGGCCCGGGTTCCATCAACCAGGCTCACCAGCCGGATGAATATCTGGAAACGCGCTTTATCAAACCGACCCGTGAACTGATTACCCAGGTCGTGCATCACTTCTGCTGGCATTAAAATGCCCCTGAGGGTTCCCTCTCCCGGTGGGAGAGGGTCAGGGTAAGGGCAACAAATCCCGCGATCTTCGTCACATTCCCATAAGCATCTCTTATCTGACGCAAAGCGAATTAAATTTCGTAAATTACCCACATTTATTCGTTTGCTGAACCGTTTTCGCAGCAATTGACGACGGGGGTTTTACGTGGCTTTATAAAGGGAGATGACAAAATATTGTCCAAAAGATTTTCGATTGGGCATAAACAAAAATGATGGGGTGACTGGGTTTTTATGAACGAACAATATTCCGCGTTGCGTAGTAATGTCAGTATGCTCGGCAAAGTGCTTGGAGATACCATCAAAGATGCGTTGGGGGAAAACATCCTCGACCGCGTTGAAACCATCCGCAAGCTGTCAAAATCTTCCCGTGCAGGTAACGAGGCCAGTCGTCAGGAGCTGCTCACCACCTTGCAGAACCTTTCTAACGATGAGCTGCTGCCCGTTGCCCGCGCCTTCAGCCAGTTTCTGAACCTGGCAAACACCGCTGAGCAATACCACAGCATTTCGCCGAATGGCGAAGCTGCCAGCAACCCGGAAGTCATTGCCCGTACGCTTCGTAAACTGAAAGACCAGCCAGACCTCAACGAAGACATCATCAAAAAAGCGGTGGAGTCCCTTTCGCTGGAGCTGGTTCTGACCGCTCACCCAACCGAAATCACTCGCCGCACCCTGATCCACAAAATGGTGGAAGTGAACAACTGCCTCAAGCAGCTGGATAACAAAGACATTGCTGACTACGAACGCAACCAGCTGATGCGCCGTCTGCGCCAGCTGATTGCCCAGTCCTGGCACACCGATGAAATTCGTAAGCATCGTCCAAGCCCGGTCGACGAAGCCAAATGGGGCTTTGCAGTGGTGGAAAATAGCCTGTGGGAAGGGGTGCCGAACTACCTGCGTGAGCTGAACGAGCAGCTGGAAGCGAATCTGGATTACCGCCTGCCGGTCGATTTTGTGCCGGTGCGCTTCACCTCCTGGATGGGCGGCGACCGTGACGGCAACCCGAACGTCACCGCGGAAATTACCCGCCACGTGCTCCTGTTGAGCCGCTGGAAAGCAACCGACCTGTTCCTGAAAGATATTCAGGTATTGATCTCCGAGCTGTCGATGGTAGAGGCCACGCCGGAACTGCGCGCGCTGGCCGGCGAAGAAGGTGCCAGCGAGCCGTATCGTTTCCTGATGAAAAAACTGCGTGGCCAGCTGATGGCGACGCAGGCCTGGCTGGAAGCGCGTCTGAAAGGCCAGCGCCTGCCAAAGCCGGAAGGCCTGCTGAGCCAGAACGAGCAGCTCTGGGAGCCGCTGTATGCCTGCTATAAATCACTGCAGGCCTGCGGAATGGGCATCATCGCGAATGGCGAACTGCTCGACACCCTGCGTCGCGTGAAGTGTTTCGGCGTGCCGCTGGTGCGTATTGACGTCCGTCAGGAAAGCACCCGTCATACCGAAGCGCTGGGCGAACTGACCCGCTATCTCGGCATCGGCGACTATGAAAGCTGGTCCGAAGCGGACAAACAAGCCTTCCTGATCCGTGAACTGAACTCCAAGCGTCCCCTGCTGCCACGTAACTGGGAACCAAGCAACGAAACCCGCGAGGTGCTCAACACCTGTAAAGCGATCGTTGATGCGCCGAAAGGATCGGTGGCTGCCTATGTGATCTCCATGGCGAAAACGCCGTCTGACGTGCTGGGCGTTCACCTTCTGCTCAAAGAAGCCGGTATCGACTATGCCCTTCCGGTTGCACCGCTGTTTGAAACCCTTGATGACCTGAACAACGCCAACGACGTCATGACGCAGCTGCTGAACATCGACTGGTACCGCGGCTTTATTCAGGGCAAACAGATGGTGATGATTGGCTATTCCGACTCCGCAAAAGACGCGGGCGTCATGGCGGCATCCTGGGCGCAGTATCAGGCACAGGACGCGTTGATCAAGACCTGTGAAAAAGCAGGCATCGAACTGACGCTGTTCCACGGACGCGGCGGCTCGATTGGCCGTGGTGGCGCGCCAGCGCATGCGGCACTGCTGTCACAACCGCCGGGAAGCCTGAAAGGCGGCCTGCGTGTGACCGAACAGGGCGAAATGATCCGCTTCAAGTATGGCCTGCCGGAAGTGACCATCAGCAGCCTGTCGCTCTACACCAGTGCGATTCTGGAAGCGAACCTGCTGCCACCGCCAGAGCCGAAAGAGTCCTGGTGCCATATCATGGACGAGCTGTCAGATATCTCCTGCGATCTGTACCGCGGTTACGTGCGTGAAAACAAAGATTTTGTGCCTTACTTCCGTTCAGCTACCCCTGAGCAGGAGCTGGGTAAACTGCCGCTGGGTTCACGTCCGGCTAAGCGCCGCCCGACCGGTGGCGTAGAGTCTCTGCGTGCCATCCCGTGGATCTTCGCCTGGACCCAGAACCGTCTGATGCTGCCCGCCTGGCTGGGCGCAGGTGCGGCGCTGCAGAAAGTGGTGGAAGATGGCAAACAGAACGAACTGGAAACCATGTGCCGCGACTGGCCGTTCTTCTCCACCCGTCTGGGTATGCTGGAGATGGTCTTCTCGAAAGCAGACCTGTGGCTGGCGGAATACTACGATCAGCGTCTGGTGAAGCCTGAGCTGTGGACGCTGGGTAAAGAGCTGCGCGAACTGCTGGAAGGCGACATCAAAGTGGTGCTGGATATTGCTAACGACTCGCACCTGATGGCGGATTTACCGTGGATTGCCGAGTCCATCCAGCTGCGTAACATCTACACCGACCCCCTGAACGTCCTGCAGGCGGAGCTGCTGCACCGTTCACGTCTGGCGGAAGAAGAAGGTAAAGAGCCGGATCCACGCGTCGAACAGGCGTTGATGGTGACGATTGCAGGCGTTGCGGCAGGTATGCGTAACACAGGCTAATCCATTGGCTTCATACAGGCCCGGCAGCGCTAACGCTGCCGGGCGATATCCGGTATTCACGCCATGCACCACGACATCAGCACCCTTCTGACCGACCTCATTAATGGCACCATAGCGCTACGTGACGTACGGTTTGTCGCCCCGCCCGACCCACACTCCCGCACATCGCCTTGCCTGGTCATTAACCTCGATAAGGCCTGCGAAGCGTGGTTTTCTTCCTCTGCGGAGGGGTTACTTCATACCGGACACGCGCTCAGCATCAGCTTCGGTAAACAGCAGCTGTCGTTTCGTCTTTATCGGGATAACGTGCTTATACAGCACCAGCAGGTTGCCCGGCGCGGCCCCCGAACCGGAGCGTTTCTCCTGCAAACGCTGGCCGAGCTGCAGATGCAGCCTGATGAACAGGAAACGGCCAGACTGGTGGTACTGAGTATGCTCAGCCACTGTCGCGATCTTCTTGGCAGCGACATTCACACTGACAGCCGCAGTCGCGCTTTGTTTGAAGCCATCCGGCGCTATCTCGATGAACATCACGCCTCACCGCTGACCCGCGATTCCGTGGCGCAGGCGTTTTATATTTCACCCAACTACCTTTCACATCTGTTTCAGAAGACCGGGAACGTGGGGTTCAATGAATACCTGACCCAAACGCGTCTGGAACACGCGCGCCAGTTGCTCAAGGGTTATGATCTAAAAATCAAAGACATTGCCGCCCGCTGCGGCTTTACAGACAGCAACTACTTCTGTCGCCTCTTTCGTAAACATACCGAACGCTCCCCTTCTGAATACCGCCGCCAGTATCACAGCCAACTGACTGCCAAAAACTAGCATTGTGATCGCCCTCTCACTTCACTAAGCACATTACATTTGTCCAGTATTTGGCAAAATTGACCTGTATCCACGGCCAGCGGCCCCACCTTATCCTTGAGTTAACCTTTCTGACTTAAGGAAAAATAATGGAACTGTATCTGGATACCGCCAACGTGGCAGAGGTTGAGCGCCTGGCGCGCATTTTTCCGATTGCCGGCGTCACCACCAACCCGAGCATTGTAGCCGCCAGCGGCGAAACCCTCTGGAACGTACTGCCGCGTCTGCAAAACGCCATCGGGCCACAGGGCACGCTGTTTGCCCAGACCATGAGCCGTGAAGCCGAAGGGATGGTGGCAGAAGCCAAACGCCTGAGTAACGCCATTCCTGACATCGTGGTGAAAATCCCGGTGACCGCAGAGGGCCTTATAGCGATAAAAATGCTGAAAAAAGAGGGCATAACCACGTTAGGCACGGCCGTTTACAGCGCCGCCCAGGGTTTACTGGCCGCGCTGGCGGGAGCGAAATATGTCGCACCGTATGTTAACCGCGTCGACGCTCAGGGCGGGGACGGCATTCGTATGGTACAGGAGCTGCAATCCCTGCTCGAACGCCACGCCCCAGAAAGCAGCGTGCTGGCCGCCAGCTTCAAAACACCACGTCAGGCGCTGGACTGCCTGCTCGCCGGATGTGAAGCAATCACGCTTCCTTTAGATGTAGCGCAACAAATGCTCGGCACCCCGGCGGTAGAGTCAGCCATAGAGAAGTTTGAGCACGACTGGAAAAACGCGTTTGGTAACCTCAACCTCTAAGGGAGATCTGTTATGGACCGTATCATTCAATCGCCGGGGAAATATATCCAGGGCGCTGATGTTCTCACCCGTCTCGGCGACTATCTGAAACCACTGGCAACACGCTGGCTGGTTGTGGGCGATAAGTTTGTGCTGGGTTTTGCACAAGAGACCTTGCTTGAGAGTTTTAAAAAAGCGGAAATTCATGCTGAAATCGCGCCCTTCGGGGGCGAATGTTCGCAAAACGAAATCGATCGCCTGAAAAAACGGGCCGACGGCGCCGACTGTATGGCGGTGCTCGGTATCGGCGGCGGGAAAACGCTGGATACCGCCAAAGCGCTGGCGCATTTTATGGACGTGCCCGTTGCCATCGCCCCGACTATCGCTTCCACCGACGCCCCGTGCAGCGCCCTTTCCGTCATTTATACCGACAGCGGTGAATTCGATCGCTACCTGATGCTGCCGCATAACCCGAACATGGTGATTGTCGACACCCGGGTGGTGGCTGGCGCTCCGCCGCGTCTGCTGGCCGCCGGGATAGGCGATGCCCTTGCCACCTGGTTTGAAGCGCGCGCCTGTTCCCGTAGCGGCGCGATCACCATGGCGGGCGGAAAATGTACCCAGGCTGCGCTAGCCCTCGCCGAGCTGTGCTACAACACGTTAATTGAAGAGGGTGAGAAAGCGATGCTCGCGGCCGGGCAGCACGTGGTCACACCGGCGCTGGAGCGCATCATTGAAGCCAATACCTATCTGAGCGGCGTTGGATTTGAAAGCGGTGGACTGGCGGCCGCACACGCCATTCACAACGGAATGACCGCCGTGCCGGAGGCACATTCGTTCTATCACGGTGAAAAAGTGGCGTTCGGGACGCTGACGCAACTGGTGCTGGAAAATGCCCCGGTAGAGGAAATTGAAACCGTCGCGGCGCTGTGTCACAGCGTAGGTTTGCCCATCACGCTGGCACAACTGAACATTAAAGAGGAGATTCCGCTTAAAATGCGGCTGATTGCCGAGGCTGCCTGCGCAGAGGGTGAAACCATTCACAACATGCCAGGCGGGGTGTCACCGGATCAGGTTTACGCGGCGCTGCTGGTGGCCGATCAGTACGGGCAACGGTTCCTGCGGGAGTGGGCGTAACTGGTATTGCCGGATGGTAAAAAATCCCCGCCGAAGCGGGGATTGTATTTACTGCAGATCAAACCGATCCAAATCCATTACCTTCGCCCAAGCGGCAACAAAGTCGCGGACGAATTTCTCATGGGCGTCGCTGCTGGCGTAAACCTCGGCCAGCGCGCGCAGCACGGCGTTCGAACCGAATACCAGATCGGCACGCGTGGCGGTGTATTTCACTTCACCGCTGGCGCGATCGCTGCCGGCAAACAGCTCGTTTGATTCATCGGTCGCTTTCCACTGGGTATTCATGTCCAGCAGGTTCACGAAGAAATCGTTGCTCAGCACGCCTTCACGATGGGTGAACACGCCGTTCTGACTGCCATCGAAGTTCGCCCCCAGTACGCGCAGACCGCCAATCAGCACCGTCAGTTCTGGTGCAGTGAGCGTCAGCTGCTGGGCCTTATCAATCAACAGAGACTCGGTAGTGGAGGCATCAACCTGTGCACGGTAGTTACGGAAGCCATCGGCAATCGGTTCGAGCAGGTTAAACATCTCGATATCCGTCTGATCCTGGCGCGCATCAACGCGGCCCGGCGTGAACGGTACATTGACGTAAACGCCGGCCTCTTTCGCCGCCTGTTCAACACCCACCACACCTGCCAGCACGATGATATCGGCCAGTGACGCTTTGTTAGTGGTACGCTGAATAGCTTCCAGGGCGGGTAACGCGCGAACCGCTGCGGCGTTAACTTCCCAGTCGCGCTGGGGTGCCAGTGCCAGACGCGCACCGTTGGCGCCGCCACGCTTATCGCCACCGCGGAAGGTCGATGCAGACGCCCAGGCAACAGAAACCAGGTCGCTCACGGACAGACCCGAGGCAATGATTTCCGCTTTCAGACTCTCAATGTCCTCTTTGGTCGGGTTGAACACCGCCTGCGGCAGTGGATCCTGCCAGATGAGATCTTCTTTCGGCACTTCCGGACCAATGTAACGCGCTTTTGGCCCCATATCACGGTGGGTCAGCTTGAACCACGCGCGCGCAAAGGCTTCGTTAAAGGCCTGCGGATCGTTCAGGAAGCGGCGGGAGATTTTCTCGAACTCGGGGTCAAAACGCAGCGTCAGATCGGTGACCAGCATCGTCGGTTTGCGCTTTTTCGACGGGTCGAACGGATCAGGCATAATGTCTGGTGCATCCACGGCTTCGAACTGAATCGCACCCGCCGGGCTGCGGGTCTGCACCCACTCGTATTTGAACAGGTTCTCGAAGAAGTAGTTACTCCACTGGGTCGGCGTTTGTGACCAGATGACTTCCAGCCCGGAGGTGATCGCATCTGCGCCAACGCCGGTACCGTGCGTACTGGTCCAGCCCAGACCCTGCGCTTCAATTGGCGCGGCTTCCGGGTCGGCACCGACATGGGTCGCTTCACCTGCACCGTGGGTTTTACCGAGGGTATGACCGCCTGCAATCAACGCAACGGTCTCTTCGTCGTTCATCCCCATGTTGCCAAAGGTGGCACGGATCGCCGCGGCCGCTGACAGTGGTTCACCGCTGGCGTTTGGCCCTTCCGGGTTAACGTAAATCAGCCCCATTTCGGTGGCTGCCAGTGGGCGCTTCGCCAGTGCTTCCGGGTCACGGTGGGTGAGCCAGGCTTTTTCATCACCCCAGTTCACGTCCATATCCGGTTCCCAGACATCTTCACGCCCGGCCCCAAAACCAAAGGTACGGAAGCCAGAGTTCTCCAGCGCCACGTTACCGGCAAGGATGAAGAGGTCAGCCCAGGAAATTTTTTGACCGTATTTTTGCTTGATAGGCCACAGGAGACGGCGCGCTTTATCCAGGCTTACGTTATCTGGCCAGGAGTTCAGGGGGGCAAAGCGCTGTTGACCGCGCCCTGCGCCACCGCGACCGTCAACGGAGCGATAGGTACCTGAGCCGTGCCAGGCCATACGGATAAACAGGCCCGCATAGCTGCCCCAGTCGGCTGGCCACCACGGCTGAGAGTCGGTCAGAAGTGCTTTGAGATCGCCCTTGAGCGCTGAGTAATCGAGTTTGCTGAATTCTTTGCGGTAGTCAAAGTCTTCACCCAGAGGGTTAGAACGGTTGGAATGTTGATTAAGAAGATCGACGCGGAGTTGTTTTGGCCACCAGTCGCGGCTGCCTGTGCCTGCCCCCGCGCTGTGATCGACGCTGCCCTGATGGAACGGGCACTTGCCGATTGATGCCGCATTATTGCTGTCGTCTGACGTGCTCATCGCTATGCTCCCTTTTACAGTGTTACCGTTACGATATACGCCCTTGTTGATAAGGTATAGTTGAGATAACCCACAGATTCGATAGTTAATTCCGTTTAATTTCCCATTGAAAGTATGTGCGTTCTGTACGTCAAAGGCAGCATTGCTGATATGGCGGGGAAATAAAACCCTTATAAATCAAAAAACCCTCCGAAGAGGGCTTCTATTTGTTATGCGCCAGGCCGTACACCCAGCGTATGGCAAATGGCGTAACTCATTTCCGCGCGGTTAAGCGTATAGAAGTGGAAATCCTTCACCCCTTCACGACTCAAGATCTTCACCATGTCCATCGCGATGTTTGCGCCCACCAGCTTGCGTGTTTCCGGGTCATCGTCCAGCCCTTCGTACATTTTAGACATCCAGTGCGGAATGCGCACATTGGTCATATCGGCAAATTTCTTCGCCTGTTTGAAGTTAGAGACCGGCAAAATTCCCGGGATAATTTCGACGTCGATGCCCGCGGACACACAGCGGTCACGAAAGCGCAGGTAGCTTTCCACATCAAAGAAGAACTGGGTAATGGCGCGGTTCGCACCGGCGTCCACTTTACGCTTCAGGTTAAGCAGATCCGCCTGGGCGCTTTTCGCTTCCGGGTGAACTTCAGGGTAAGCGGCAACGGAAATGTCGAAGTCTGCGACCTCTTTCAGCAGCGCGACCAGATCGGTGGCGTACATGTCCGGTTTACCGCTCCCCGGCGGCAGGTCACCGCGCAGGGCGACGATATGGCGAATACCGTTGTTCCAGTAGTCCTGGGCAATGGCACGCAACTCATCGCGCGTCGCGTCGATACAGGTCAGGTGCGGAGCCGCTTCCAGACCCGTACGGTCCTTAATGCCTTTAATGATGCTGTGCGTACGGTCACGCTCACCGGAGTTGGCACCGTAGGTGACGGAGACAAACTTCGGTTTCAGGCTGCTCAGGCGATCGATAGAGCTCCAGAGGGTTTGCTCCATTTCACTGGTGCGCGGCGGGAAAAATTCAAAAGAGACGTTAATCTGACCATTTACTTCGGCCAGGCTCTGATTCAGGGCTTCCCGCTGGTTGGCGTGAAAAAAGCTCATACCTTACCTCATCAATCGCGTGTCATTGTGTGTTGTGTTTCGAACTTCTATACGTTTAGACGTCCAGATGTAAAAATGACGGAAAAGCGGAGGGACGTCAACAGAAATAATCGCCAGGAATGGTGAGGAATGCTCAGGGAAGATGAAGGGAGTTCATGATGGCGGGTGAGTGCGGTCTGATGCCCTCACCCTGTCCCTCTCCCACCGGGAGAGGGAACAAGAAAGATTACAGCAGTTTAGCCAGACGGTTGATGTCAGACTGGATGGCCCCGGCGGTCACATCGCGCCCCGCACCCGGGCCACGGATCACCAGTGGGTTATCACGGTACCAGCGGCTTTCAATGGCGAAAACATTATCGCACGGCAGCAGCGCCGCCAGCGGATGTTCAGGACGAACCGCCTCGACACCCACACGTGCTTTTCCGTTCGCTTCGAAACGCGCCACGTAGCGCAGCACCAGGCCCATCTCGTTTGCCGCTTCCAGACGTTGCACCATCTGCTCGTTCAGCTCTTCGCCGTTCTCGAAGAAATGGTCGACAGAGTCGTCCTCACAGCCAGCAGGCACCAGCGACTCAACGCGGACGGCATCAGGTTCGATGTCATAACCGGCTTCACGCGCCAGGATCACCAGCTTACGCATAACGTCTTTACCGGAAAGGTCAACGCGTGGGTCAGGCTCCGTTAAGCCCTGCTGCCATGCCTGATCCACCAGGTCAGTGAACGGTACGGTGCCATCAAACTGCAGGAACAGCCAGGAGAGCGTGCCGGAGAAGATGCCACTCAGCGCCAGAATGCTGTCGCCGCTTTCAATCAAATCACGCACGGTATGGTTAACCGGCAAACCAGCGCCCACCGTGGCGTTATACAGCCAGTGACGGCCTGTCTTTTCAAACGCGTCGTGGATTTGACGGTACTTGTCCGTGCTGCTCGCCCCCGCCAGCTTATTGGCGCTAATAACATGGAAACCGTGGCTGGCGAAATCAAGATACTGATCGGCAAGCTGTTCACTGGCGGTCACGTCCAGCACCACCAGATCGTCATACGGGTGCGCGCGCATCCAGAGGAACAGTGACTCTTCATCCTGTTCAACCGCTTCATCGTTAAAGAAGGCCAGCGCCCGGCTGGCGTCCAGCCCTTCGTAGTTCAGCAGGCTGCGGCGGCTGTCCACCACGCCCGCGAGAATAAATTCAAACCCGGTACGCGCTGAGAGGGTCACCTGCTCGCGAGCGAACAGCTCCAGCCAGCGTGAGCCGATATTTCCTTTACCAAACAGCACCAGCCCGATGCGTTTCTCCGCACGGAACAGAGAGGTATGCAGCCCCTGAATCAGGCTCTCGGTAGGTCCTTTACGCAGTACGGCCACCAGGCTGATGCCCTCTTCCGACTGCCAGGTGAATTCAACCGGCTGGCCTTTCAGCTGCTGCCAGAAACGGTGGCAGTGCAGCGGGTTGCGGGTAACGCCCGCCCCCACCATCGCCACCAGCGCCAGACCCTGACGCAGGCGAAGCTCGCCCGGCAGGCCCGCTTCATCAAGAATTTTCAGGGCGCTGTCCGCCACTTCGGCGGTGTAGCAGAACTGCAGCAGCTGGCGGTCGTTATGCACGCCAACGGCGAGCGGACGCACCTGGGCGCGTTTGAGGATCAGGTCGATGTCTTTGTGTGCCAGTTTGAAATCCTGGCCCGCCGGGACCTGGAACTCAATCAGGCAGATGTCGTCATGGCTGGTCACAATTCGCGCCCCCGTACCGGACGCCAGGACGCGTTCGATGCGGGTAGAGCCTTGATCCGGGGTGTAACTACAGCGCAGCTGCAGGTCGATGTCGCTCCCGGAAACCGGCTGTAGCGTACGCGCATGCAGAACCGGTGCCGCCAGGCGTGCCAGCTCGCTGGCCTCGTCCAGACGCAGCAGCGGCAGCAGGCAGGCATCTTTCACTTTACGCGGGTCAGCACTGTAGACACCGGCCACGTCGCTCCAGATGGTGACGCGGGAAACGCCTGCCAGCGCACCAATTTGCGTCGCTGAGTAGTCAGAGCCGTTACGTCCCAGCAGCACGGTTTCACCGGCACTGCTGCGGCTGATAAAGCCGGTCACCACAATACGTTTGCCCGGATGCTGAACCAGCAGCTGTTGCAGCAGCGGATATGACAAGCCTTCATCCACCTGCGGCTGAGCGGCGCGTTCGGCGCGCAGGAAGTCACGCGCGTCAAGCCAGGCCGCATCCACGCCCAGGTGTTGCAGCACGGCCGCCATCAGGCGTGCAGACCACACTTCACCGTGGCCGACCACCTCGGCATACACCGCGTCGGTAATACCGCTGTCCAGCAGGGCAGCCAGACGCTCAAGGTCATGCGTAAAGGCGCTAATCAATCCGTCCGCGACGTCCGCTGGCAGTAAGCCGGCAATCAGCTCACTCTGGTAACGACGTAAGGACTGTTGCACCTGATGCGCAGAGAGGCGATCGGTCTGACTCAGTTTGAGCCAGCTAATCAACTGGTTGGTGGTGCTGCCAGCCGCGGAGACAACCATCATGTCCCCCGGCTGCGAATACTCTGTCATGATCCCTGCGACACGCAGGTAACACTTCACATCAGCAAGACTACTACCACCAAACTTGTGCAGTTGACGACCCTTCGCCCCTGCCTGCGCTATCACACTCATGATTACCCCTTGGCTGCGACCCGGAAGCCATTTTCCAGATCGGCAATTAAATCTTCAGAATCTTCAATACCGGTCGAGATACGCAGCAGCGTCTCAGAAATACCGGCGGCGGCACGTGCTTCTGGTGCCATACCTGCGTGCGTCATGGTTGCGGCGTGGGAGATCAAGCTTTCAACCCCACCTAATGATTCCGCCAGCGTAAACAATGACAGCCCGCTCAGGAAGCGACGCAGCGTTTGCTCGTCACCGTCCAGTTCAAAACTTAACATCGCGCCAAATCCCTTTTGTTGACGCGCGGCAATCTCGTGCCCCTGGTTTTCCGGCAGCGACGGGTGATAGAGCTTTTTCACCAGCGGCTGGGTCTTCAGGAAATCAACAATCGCCTGAGCATTGCGCTGCGCCACTTCCATGCGCGGCGACAGCGTGCGGATACCGCGCAACAACAGGTAGCTGTCGAAAGCGCTCGCAGTGACGCCAATGTTATTGGCCCACCATGCCAGTTCGGTGACAACGTCGGGATCTTTTGCAATCACCACGCCCGCTACCACATCAGAATGACCGTTCAGATATTTAGTGCATGAATGCAATACCAGATCGGCACCCAGCGCAAGCGGGTTCTGAAGGGCCGGACTGAGGAAGGTATTATCCACTACACTTATCGCTCCCGCATCCCTTGCGCGCTGACAAATTTTCGCAATATCGACGACGCGCAACAATGGATTGCTTGGACTTTCCACCAGCACCAGCTTCGGTTTCTCTGCCAGCGCCTGTTTCAGCGCCTGTTCGTCGTTTTGATCGACAAACAGCACGCGGTAGCACCCGCGTTTTGCGAGGCTGTCAAACAGACGATAGCTACCACCGTAACAGTCGTGCGGTGCCACCAGCAGGTCGCCCGGCTTCAGAAATACCGTCGTCACCAGGTGAATCGCAGACATCCCGGTGTTGGTTAACACGGCGCCTGCACCGCCTTCCAGCTCCGCCAGCGTGCGCTGGGTCACGTCACGCGTCGGGTTGCCGCGACGGGAGTAGTCATGCGCACGGGGTTCATTAAAACCGGTAAAATTGTAAGTACTGGAAAGATGAATTGGCGGGACAACACAGCCGTACTGCTCGTCATCATTTAATCCGCTACGCACTGCGATGGTGGCCTGTTTACGCGTCATGGTGAAGGCTTCCTGGCTAAAAGAGGTGAAAAGTCAGGCACCAGAGTAAACACTGAAAGTATGGACGTCAATACATCTGGACATCTAAACTTCTTTGCGTATAGATTGAGCAATGCGCAAATAGCCGTTAAAATTATATGCTTTAGTGCACGCTACAGCGGCAATATCCGTGCCACGGTATCGTCTCTACGGTAAACTACGCTGGATTACGGTCAAAACTGGCGATGACGGGTTTTGCACCTTTAGATTAATGACTGAGAGGATTAAAGGTATCTCATGGCTGAATGGAGCGGCGAATATATCAGCCCATACGCTGAGCACGGTAAGAAGAGTGAGCAAGTAAAGAAAATTACGGTTTCCATTCCTCTGAAGGTGTTGAAGATCCTCACCGATGAACGTACGCGTCGTCAGGTGAACAACCTGCGCCACGCGACCAACAGCGAACTGCTGTGCGAAGCGTTTCTGCATGCGTTTACCGGTCAACCGTTGCCAAACGATGAAGATCTGCGCAAAGAGCGTAGTGATGAAATTCCGGAAGAGGCGAAGGTGATCATGCGTGAACTGGGTATCGACCCGGATACGTGGGAATACTGAGAAGCGGATACAAAAAAGGCACCTTGCGGTGCCTTTTTTTCGGGAAACTTACTTAGCGCCCGGGATGCTGAAACGCTTGTTGAAGCGGTCAACACGGCCACCGGTTGCAACATCACGCTGCTTACCAGTGTAGAACGGGTGGCATTTGCCGCACACGTCCAGGTTCAGATCGTGACCCACGGTAGAGCGGATCTGGATAGAGTTACCGCAAGAACAGTTTGCAGTAATCATTTCGTATTTCGGGTGAATATCTTTTTTCATGGGAGAACCTCAGTTAAGGCCGCGTCGCTCTTCCAGCCCTAACGCCAGACACCACGCGATGTTGAATGTAAGTTCTTTGGCGTAAAGTACACCAAAGGCGGCGAATCATACAGAATTTGACCAACGTATGCAAACTGATCCGCACGCCGCTTTCACTAATGTGTATACTAACGCGCCACTTTTCAAGTCAGGAAGATTCGATGCCCGTCGCTCACGTTGCCCTGCCCGTTCCGCTTCCCCGCACCTTTGACTATCTGCTGCCTGACAGCATGAGCGCCAAAGCGGGCTGTCGCGTGACCGTGCCATTTGGCAAACAGCAGCGCATTGGGATTGTTGTGTCGGTAAGCGATAAGAGCGAATTGCCGCTCAATGAGCTGAAAGCCGTCGCAGAGGTACTGGACAGCGAGCCCGTTTTCTCCACCAGCATCTGGCGGCTCCTGCTGTGGGCGGCAGATTACTACCATCACCCTATCGGCGATGTCCTGTTCCACGCCCTGCCTATTATGCTTCGTCAGGGTAAAAGTGCCAGCCACGCTCCCCTCTGGTACTGGTTTGCCACTGAGGAGGGTCAGGCGGTCGATATCAATAGCCTGAAACGCTCGCAGAAACAGCAGCAGGCGCTGGCGGCCCTGCGTCAGGGGAAAATCTGGCGACATCAGGTTGACGAGCTTGAGGTGAGTGAAACGGCGCTGCAGGCCCTGCGCAAAAAAGGGCTGAGCGAACTGGCAAGCGAGGCGCCTGCCCTTTATGACTGGCGGGACAGTTTCTCCGTTTCAGGGGATCGTCTGCGACTCAACACCGAGCAGGCCACCGCCGTAGGGGCCATTCACAGCGCCTCCGATCATTTCTCCGCCTGGCTACTGGCAGGGGTTACCGGCTCCGGCAAAACAGAAGTGTATCTCAGCGTACTGGAAAACGTGCTTGCGCAGGGTAAACAGGCGCTGGTGATGGTTCCGGAAATCGGCCTCACGCCACAAACCATCGCCCGTTTTCGCGAGCGGTTTAATGCGCCGGTTGAAGTGTTACATTCGGGCCTGAACGACAGCGAGCGCCTCAGCGCCTGGCTGAAAGCCAAAAACGGCGAAGCGGCGATTGTGATTGGCACCCGGTCCTCGCTGTTTACGCCGTTTAAAAACCTCGGCGTTATCGTCATCGATGAAGAGCATGACAGCTCCTATAAGCAACAGGAAGGCTGGCGCTATCACGCCCGCGATCTGGCCGTTTATCGCGCCCACAGCGAGCAAATCCCGATTATTCTTGGCTCCGCGACGCCCGCCCTCGAAACGCTGCATAACGTTCGCCAGCGTAAATACCACATGCTGCGCCTGACGCGGCGCGCAGGGAACGCGCGCCCTGCCATTCAGCATGTGCTGGATCTAAAAGGCCAGCAGGTGCAGGCGGGGTTAGCGCCTGCGCTTATCACCCGGATGCGCCAGCATTTGCAGGCCGGTAATCAGGTCATTTTATTCCTTAACCGCCGCGGGTTTGCCCCGGCGCTGTTGTGTCACGACTGCGGCTGGATTGCCGAATGCCCGCGCTGCGACCACTACTACACGTTCCATCAGGCCCAGCGCCATTTGCGCTGCCACCACTGCGACAGCCAGCGGCCGGTACCACGCCAGTGTCCGTCATGTGGCTCAACGCATATCGTGCCGGTCGGCCTGGGGACGGAGCAACTGGAAGAGGCCCTTAAGCCTTTCTTCCCTGACGTTCCTCTTTCCCGCATCGACCGTGACACCACCAGCCGCAAAGGGGCGCTGGAACAGCAGCTGGCGGAAGTGCATCGCGGTGGCGCACGCATTCTGATTGGCACGCAGATGCTGGCCAAAGGGCACCACTTCCCGGACGTAACGCTGGTCGCCCTGCTGGACGTAGACGGCGCGCTGTTTTCGGCCGATTTCCGCTCAGCAGAACGTTTTGCCCAGCTTTATACCCAGGTTGCCGGACGTGCCGGTCGCGCAGGCAAACAGGGTGAGGTGGTTTTACAGACCCACCATCCTGAACATCCGTTACTGCAAACCCTGCTGCATAAAGGCTATGACGCGTTTGCGGAGCAGGCGCTGGCAGAACGCCAGACGATGCAGCTTCCGCCGTGGACCAGCCACGTCATCATTCGCGCAGAAGATCACAACAACCAGCAGGCACCGCTTTTCCTGCAGCAGCTGAGAAACCTCCTGCAGGCCAGTCCGCTGGTGGATAACTCGCTGTGGATACTGGGGCCGGTGCCGGCGCTGGCACCAAAGCGTGGTGGACGTTTTCGCTGGCAGATTTTGCTCCAGCACCCTTCGCGCATCCGCCTGCAACATATCGTCAGCGGCGCGCTGGTACTGATCAATACCCTACCGGAAGCGCGCAAAGTGAAGTGGGTGCTGGACGTTGATCCTATCGAAGGCTGAAGACGGATCGAAAAATTTAACGCTCCTCACACTTTTTATGAAAATTCTGTAACCGATTCCATTAACTATCTGTAAAAATGGTGGCGTCAGAAGTTCGGTGTTCAGGCGAGGAGAAGACGTTGAAGTCCAGGAAAGAGGTTGCCACGGCGACCATGAAAGACGTTGCCCAGAAAGCACAAGTCTCTACGGCAACCGTGTCCCGCGCATTAATGAACCCGGATAAAGTCTCCCAGGCGACCCGTAACCGGGTAGAGCAGGCTGCGCTGGAAGTGGGCTATTTCCCGCAGGCGATGGGACGAAACGTTAAACGCAATGAGTCGCGCACCATCCTGGTGATTGTGCCGGACATCTGCGATCCCTTCTTCAGCGAGATTATTCGCGGTATCGAAGTGACGGCGGCAGAACAAGGTTATCTGGTGCTGATTGGCGACTGTGCTCACCAGAACCAGCAGGAAAAAACCTTTATCGACCTCATTATCACCAAGCAGATCGACGGCATGTTGCTGCTTGGGTCTCGCCTGCCGTTTGATGCCAGCATTGAAGAGCAGCGCAATTTACCGCCGATGGTGATGGCCAACGAGTTTGCACCCGAGCTGGAGCTGCCGACGGTACATATTGATAACCTGACCGCCGCGTTCAACGCCGTCAACTATCTTCAGGAGCTGGGGCACAAGCGTATTGGCTGCATTGCCGGGCCGGAAGAGATGCCATTGTGCCACTACCGCCTGCAGGGCTACGTTCAGGCGCTGCGCCGTACCGGCGTCACCGTCGACCCGCACTACATTGCTCGCGGGGATTTCACCTTTGAAGCTGGTGGACAGGCGCTGGAGAAGCTGCTGGATCTGCCCGAGCCGCCGACCGCGGTGTTCTGTCACAGCGATGTGATGGCACTGGGGGCATTATCGTATGCGAAGCGCCGCGGCCTGCGCATACCGAAAGATTTGTCGATCATCGGATTCGATAATATTTCGCTGTCAGAATTTTGCGATCCTCCACTCTCGACCGTGGCGCAGCCGCGCTATGATATTGGGCGTGAAGCGATGCTTCTTCTGCTGGATCAGCTGCATGGTCAAACAGTTAACAGCGGCTCGCGGTTGCTGGACTGTGAATTGATTGTGCGCGGTTCTACCCAGGCATTGACTTAAAGTAAATGTCTTTCAGACACCCTTATCTGGTCAAAGCCCCGCCGCTTAAGTAACATGGCGGGCTGACGAACGAATAAATACAGCGAAACGATAGTGGCACAACGAGATTATGTACGTCGCGGCCAGCCGGCACCTTCGCGACGCAAAAAGAGTAGCTCAAGGAAAAAGCAACGTAACCTGCCTGCTGTCTCGCCAGCGATGGTCGCTATTGCTGCGGCTGTAGTCGTGGCCTTTATTGGTGGTCTGTACTTTATCACGCACCATAAAAAAGAAGAGTCCGAGGCGCTTCAGGCCAGCAAGGTTGCCGGAAACGGCCTTCCGCCGAAGCCTGAAGAGCGCTGGCGCTATATCAAAGAGCTGGAAAGCCGTCAGCCTGGCGTACGTGCGCCGACCGAACCTTCAGCGGGTGGTGAAGTGCAAAATGCCAGCCAGTTGACGGATGAACAGCGTCAGTTGCTGGCACAAATGCAGGCCGATATGCGCCAGCAGCCTACGCAGCTGAACGAAGTACCGTGGAACGAGCAGACGCCGGAACAGCGTCAGCAAACGCTGCAGCGTCGTCAGGCACAGCAGCAGCTCCAACAGCAACAGCAGCAACAACAGCAGTGGGCGCAAACCCAGCCAGTGCAGCAGCCTAAAACGCAGCCGCGGGTGACGGAACAGCCGTATCAGCAGCAAACGCGAACGGCGCAGTCCCAGCCAGTGCAGCAACCGCCGAAGGCCCAGCCGCAGAAACAGGCGGCTCAGCCGTATCAGGATCTGCTGCAGACGCCGGCGCATACCACTGCGCAGCAGCCGAAAACGCAGCAGGCCGCACCGGTAACCAAAGAGACCGATGCGCCGAAACAGACTGCTGAGAAAAAAGACGAACGCCGCTGGATGGTGCAATGTGGTTCATTCAAAGGTGCTGAGCAGGCGGAAACGGTGCGCGCACAGCTGGCTTTTGAAGGGTTTGATTCACGCATTACCACCAATAACGGCTGGAATCGCGTGGTGATTGGCCCGGTCAAAGGCAAAGAAAATGCCGACGGAACCATTTCCCGTTTGAAAGTGGCGGGACACACAAACTGCATTCGACTCGCTACCGGGGGTTGAAACCCCCAAATTCCCCCCCATCTATCATTCTATTCAGCCCTGAGCACAGGCTCAGGGCTTCTGTTTCCCGATTCTGTAACCAGGGGGTCTGCTCGTGACAACAATAGTAAGTGTACGCCGTAACGGCCACGTGGTAATCGCCGGTGATGGCCAGGCCACGCTGGGTAATACCGTAATGAAAGGCAACGTGAAGAAAGTTCGTCGTTTATACAACGACAAAGTGATCGCCGGTTTTGCAGGCGGTACGGCTGACGCCTTCACGCTGTTCGAACTGTTTGAACGCAAACTGGAAATGCACCAGGGTCACCTGGTGAAAGCCGCCGTTGAGCTGGCGAAAGACTGGCGTACCGATCGCATGCTGCGCAAACTTGAAGCGCTGCTGGCGGTGGCCGATGAAACCGCTTCGCTTATCATCACCGGTAACGGTGACGTCATTCAGCCTGAAAACGACCTGATTGCTATTGGCTCTGGTGGCCCGTACGCCCAGGCTGCAGCCCGTGCGCTGTTGGAAAATACCGACATGAACGCGCGCGATATCGCGGTGAAGGCGTTGGATATTGCAGGTGATATCTGCATCTATACCAACCACAACCACACCATCGAAGAATTACCGTCTAAAGCGTAAGGATCTCCCATGTCTGAAATGACCCCACGCGAAATTGTCAGCGAACTGGACAAACATATTATCGGCCAGGACAACGCCAAGCGTTCCGTGGCTATTGCCCTGCGTAACCGCTGGCGCCGCATGCAGCTCGAAGAAGAGCTGCGCCATGAAGTGACGCCAAAAAACATTCTGATGATCGGCCCGACCGGTGTCGGTAAAACCGAAATCGCCCGTCGTCTGGCGAAACTGGCTAACGCCCCGTTCATCAAAGTCGAAGCCACCAAGTTCACCGAAGTGGGCTATGTGGGTAAAGAAGTGGACTCCATCATTCGCGATCTGACCGACTCGGCGATCAAAATGGTGCGCGTCCAGGCGATTGAGAAAAACCGCTACCGCGCCGAAGAGATGGCGGAAGAGCGCATTCTTGACGTCCTGATCCCACCGGCGAAAAACAACTGGGGCCAGGCTGAACAGCAGGCTGAGCCGTCAGCGGCGCGTCAGGCGTTCCGCAAAAAACTGCGTGAAGGCGAGCTGGACGACAAAGAGATTGAGATCGATCTTGCTGCTGCCCCTATGGGTGTGGAAATCATGGCACCGCCCGGCATGGAAGAGATGACCAGCCAGCTGCAGTCTATGTTCCAGAACCTGGGCGGCCAGAAGCAGAAAGCGCGTAAGCTGAAAATCAAAGACGCCATGAAGCTGCTGATCGAAGAAGAAGCGGCGAAACTGGTGAACCCGGAAGAGCTGAAGCAGGATGCTATCGACGCGGTTGAGCAGCACGGTATCGTGTTTATCGACGAAATCGACAAAATCTGTAAGCGTGGCGAATCCTCAGGCCCGGATGTCTCCCGTGAAGGCGTTCAGCGCGACCTGCTGCCGCTGGTTGAAGGCTGCACCGTCTCCACCAAACACGGTATGGTCAAAACGGACCACATCCTGTTTATTGCCTCTGGCGCATTCCAGGTGGCGAAACCGTCTGACCTGATCCCGGAGCTGCAGGGTCGTCTGCCAATTCGCGTGGAGCTGCAGGCGCTGACCACTGAAGATTTCGAACGCATCCTGACCGAGCCAAATGCCTCTGTGACCGTACAGTACAAAGCGCTGATGGCAACCGAAGGTGTGAACATCGAGTTCACTGAAGACGGTATCAAACGCATCGCCCAGGCCGCCTGGCAGGTCAACGAAACCACCGAGAACATCGGTGCCCGTCGTCTGCACACCGTGCTGGAGCGCCTGATGGAAGATATCTCTTATGATGCGAGCGACCTGAACGGTCAAAGCATTACCATTGACGCAGAATATGTGGGTAAACACCTGGATGCGTTAGTGGCAGATGAAGATCTGAGCCGTTTTATCCTATAATCGCGGTTACTGCATTCTCATCACGTTTAATGGGGGCTAAAGCCCCCATTTTTATTGGCTAAATTACTATGACTGACATCAGCCGTACTCAGGCGTGGCTCGAAAGTCTGCGCCCTAAAACTCTTCCTCTGGCCTTTGCCGCCATTATCGTCGGTACGGCGCTTGCCTGGTGGCAAGGCTATTTCGATCCGCTGGTTGCCGGGCTGGCACTGATTACCGCCGGTCTGCTGCAAATTCTCTCCAATCTCGCCAACGACTATGGCGATGCGGTTAAAGGCAGCGACAAACCCGACCGTATCGGGCCACTGCGCGGTATGCAGAAAGGGGTCATTACCCAGGCACAGATGAAACGCGCGCTGATCATTACCGTGGCGCTGATTTGTCTTTCCGGCCTGGCGCTGGTAACGGTCGCGTCTAAAACCCCCAGCGATTTCATTGGGTTCCTGGTACTGGGTCTGCTCGCCATTATTGCCGCCATTACCTATACCGTCGGTACCCGCCCTTATGGGTATATTGGGCTGGGTGATATCTCCGTGCTGGTGTTCTTCGGCTGGCTGAGCGTGATGGGGAGCGGGTACTTACAGGCACATACCCTGATCCCGGCCCTGTTCCTGCCGGCAACCGCCTGCGGCATGCTGGCGACGGCGGTGCTTAACATCAACAACCTGCGCGATATCGACAGCGACCGTGAGAACGGCAAAAACACGCTGGCCGTGCGTCTGGGGCCCGTTAATGCACGCCGTTATCATGCGTGTCTGCTGCTGGGCGCTCTGCTGTGCCTGGCGCTGTTTAACGTTATCTCGCTGCACAGCATATGGGGCTGGCTGTTTGTACTCGCCGCACCGCTGCTGATTAAGCAGGCGCGATTCGTCATGCGTGAACTCAGCCCTGCGGCCATGCCGCCAATGCTGGAGCGTACGGTAAAAGGGGCACTGCTGACTAACCTGTTGTTCGTCATCGGGATTGTCTTAAGTCAGACGCTGGGTTAACTGACAAATATCAATTAACAATTGATGATTTTGCCAACAACGCATTTAGCACGATATACTGAACACATTCGCAGCAACTGAGCGTTAAACCTATGAAATACGATACCTCCGAGCTTTGTGACATCTACCAGGAAGATGTCAACGTCGTTGAACCGCTGTTCTCCAACTTTGGTGGGCGGTCGTCGTTTGGCGGACAAATCGTCACGGTGAAATGTTTCGAGGATAACGGGTTGCTCTATGATCTGCTCGAACAGAACGGCCGTGGCCGCGTTCTGCTGGTTGATGGCGGGGGCTCCGTACGCCGTGCCCTCATTGATGCTGAGCTCGCCCGTCTTGCCGTACAGAACGAGTGGGAAGGCATTGTGGTGTATGGCTCAGTGCGCCAGGTGGACGATCTCGAAGACCTGGACATTGGCATTCAGGCTATCGCGGCCATTCCGGTGGGTGCTGCGGGTGAAGGTATCGGCGAAAGCGACGTGCGCGTCAATTTCGGCGGCGTGACCTTCTTCTCCGGTGACCATCTCTATGCCGATAACACCGGGATTATCCTTTCCGAAGATCCGCTGGATATCGAGTAATAAAAAAAGCCGGGTGGCGGCGACGCCTTACCCGGCCTGTTCTGCATTTCCCGAAAGAAATTACACTTCTTCCATACGCCCCAGCAGCGCCTGCAGACGATCCTGCCAGCCATTCTGCTGTTCACGCAGCTGGTTGTTTTCGCGCTCCAGTTCTTCACGGCTGTGCTGGGCGTTCTGAACTTCCTGCGCCAGGCTGTTGTTCTTCTCTTTCAGCTCTTCAATTTCCATCTGCAGCAGCGTGATGGTGTCAATCGCCTGCTGTACTTTCGATTCCAGTTTCTCAAACACTTCTAAAGACATGATCCTACCTCTCCTGAATTGCAAGGCGACGCTTTAACGTAAACGCGCACAACAGATATGCCGATTGTATGAAGCCCCGTCGCCCCTGTCCAGCGGCAGACCGCGCAGATCGTGGTTTGCAACACTTTTCGGCCTCGTCCTGGTGCGTTCGCGGCATATACCCCTAAATTGTTAACTCATTCGTTAATGAAATGATTCAGCTCACATTTTGCTATTGGTGTAAAAATGCGCTTTATGGCGCGAAAACGCTCATTTTATTGACGCAGACCACACATTTTGATTTCGATATTTCTCGTTTTTGCTCGTTAACGATAAATTAACACTATGTCTACAGGGCATCGTGGCTGTCACGGGCGGTCATGCTAACAATAAACATCAATTTCTTCAGGATTCCGATTATGAGTCAGACATCAACCTTAAAAGGCCAGTGCATTGCCGAGTTCCTTGGTACCGGGTTGTTGATATTCTTCGGAGTGGGCTGTGTTGCTGCACTGAAAGTGGCGGGTGCCAGTTTCGGTCAGTGGGAAATCAGTATTATCTGGGGTCTGGGCGTGGCGATGGCCATCTACCTGACCGCAGGGGTTTCCGGCGCACATCTTAACCCGGCGGTGACCATCGCGCTGTGGCTGTTCGCGTGCTTCGACGGACGCAAAGTTGTTCCCTTCATCCTTTCTCAGTTTGCCGGCGCGTTTTGCGCAGCGGCGTTAGTTTACGGGCTTTATTACAATCTTTTCATCGACTTCGAACAGACACATCATATGGTGCGTGGCAGTGTCGAAAGTCTGGATCTGGCAGGCATCTTCTCAACCTATCCCAACCCGCATATCAATTTTGTGCAGGCGTTCGCAGTTGAAATGGTGATTACCGCTATTCTGATGGGCGTTATCCTGGCGCTGACCGACGACGGAAACGGCATTCCGCGCGGCCCGCTAGCACCGCTGCTGATTGGCCTGCTGATTGCGGTGATCGGTGCATCCATGGGCCCGCTGACCGGGTTTGCGATGAACCCGGCGCGTGATATCGGACCTAAAGCTTTTGCCTTTATCGCAGGATGGGGCGACGTGGCCTTCACCGGCGGTAAAGATATCCCTTACTTCCTGGTACCGCTGTTTGCACCGGTTGTCGGGGCTGCGCTGGGTGCATTTAGCTACCGCAAATTAATTGGTCGCCATTTACCGTGCGACACCTGTGTGGAAGAGGAGAAGGAAACGACTTCTACCGCACAACAAAAAGCTTCGCTGTAATCTGACTACGGGACACATACCATGACCGAAAAAAAATATATCGTTGCGCTCGACCAGGGCACTACCAGCTCCCGCGCTGTCGTAATGGATCATGACGCGAATATCGTCAGCGTGTCACAGCGCGAATTTGAGCAAATCTATCCTCGCCCAGGCTGGGTCGAACACGATCCTATGGAGATCTGGGCTTCACAAAGCTCCACTTTGGTAGAAGTGCTGGCGAAAGCCGATATCAGTTCCGACGAGATTGCCGCTATCGGTATTACCAACCAGCGTGAAACCACTATCGTCTGGGAGCGCGAAACCGGTAAGCCTATTTACAATGCCATCGTCTGGCAGTGCCGCCGTACGTCAGAAATCTGCGAACAGCTGAAGCGCGACGGTATGGAAGACTATGTACGTAGCGCAACCGGTCTGGTCGTTGACCCGTATTTCTCCGGTACCAAAGTGAAATGGATCCTCGACCACGTTGAGGGTTCACGTGAACGTGCAAAACGCGGTGAGCTGCTGTTCGGTACCGTCGACACCTGGCTTATCTGGAAGATGACCCAGGGGCGTGTCCACGTCACTGATTACACCAACGCCTCGCGCACCATGCTGTTCAACATCAATACCCTGGAGTGGGATGACAAGATGCTGGACGCGCTGGATATCCCGCGCGCGATGTTGCCAGAAGTCCGCAAATCTTCTGAAGTTTACGGTCAGACCAATATCGGCGGCAAAGGCGGCACGCGTATTCCGATTGCCGGTATTGCCGGTGACCAGCAGGCGGCGCTGTTTGGCCAGCTGTGCGTTAAGGAAGGGATGGCGAAAAATACCTACGGTACCGGCTGCTTTATGCTGATGAACACCGGTGAGAAAGCGGTGAAATCAGAAAACGGCTTGCTGACCACCATCGCCTGCGGCCCACGCGGTGAAGTGAACTATGCGCTGGAAGGTGCGGTGTTCATGGCAGGTGCGTCTATTCAGTGGCTGCGTGACGAGATGAAACTCATCAGCGATGCGTTTGACTCCGAATATTTCGCAACCAAAGTGAAGGACACCAACGGCGTGTATGTGGTTCCGGCCTTTACCGGTCTGGGCGCCCCCTACTGGGACCCGTATGCACGCGGCGCGATTTTCGGGCTGACCCGTGGGGTAAACTCGAACCACATTATCCGCGCGACGCTGGAATCCATCGCTTATCAGACGCGCGACGTACTGGAAGCAATGCAGGCTGACTCCGGCATTCGTCTGCACGCCCTGCGCGTGGACGGCGGCGCCGTTGCCAACAACTTCCTGATGCAGTTCCAGTCCGACATTCTGGGCACCCGCGTAGAGCGCCCGGAAGTACGTGAAGTCACCGCGCTGGGTGCGGCGTACCTTGCAGGTCTGGCTGTCGGCTTCTGGCAGAATCTGGATGAACTGCAGGAAAAAGCGGTTATCGAACGCGAATTCCGCCCTGGCATCGAAACCACTGAGCGTAACTATCGCTACAGCGGCTGGAAGAAAGCGGTGAAACGCGCCCTGGCGTGGGAAGAGCACGAGCAGTAATTTCTCCCCTCACCCTTCCCCTCTCCCCGCCGGGGAGAGGGGACCGACCGCACCCACTCCCACTCTGTGATAAACTTCGTGCAATTCCTTTTGATTGCACGAGTACCTCATGAAACGTGAACTGGCTATCGAATTTTCCCGCGTCACCGAAGCTGCCGCACTGGCGGGCTATAAATGGCTCGGCCGTGGCGACAAAAATACCGCAGACGGTGCGGCTGTCCATGCCATGCGCATTGTGCTTAACCAGGTCAATATCGATGGCACCATCGTCATTGGCGAAGGCGAGATCGACGAAGCGCCAATGCTCTATATCGGTGAGAAAGTGGGCACCGGCAAAGGTGATGCCGTGGATATCGCCGTCGACCCGATTGAGGGTACCCGCATGACGGCAATGGGCCAGGCCAACGCGCTGGCCGTGCTGGCGGTAGGGGACAAAGGCTGTTTCCTCAACGCACCGGATATGTACATGGAAAAGCTGATTGTCGGCCCCGGTGCCAAAGGGGCTATCGACCTGAGCCTGCCGCTGGAAGAGAATCTGCGTAACGTTGCCAGGGTGCTGGAAAAACCGCTTAGCGCGCTCACCGTGACCATTCTGGCGAAACCGCGCCACGATGCCACCATTGCCCAGATGCAACAGCTCGGTGTTCGCGTCTTTGCCATCCCGGATGGCGACGTGGCAGCGTCTATCCTGACCTGCATGCCAGACAGCGAAGTGGATGTGCTTTACGGCATTGGCGGCGCGCCGGAAGGTGTGGTCTCCGCCGCGGTGATCCGCGCTCTGGATGGCGACATGCAGGCCCGTCTGTTGCCCCGTCACGAAGTCAAAGGCGACAGCGAAGAGAATCGCCGTATTGGGGAAGAAGAGCTGGCACGCTGCGAAGCGATGGGTATTGAAGCCAACAAGGTGCTTGCGCTGGATGACATGGCGCGCAGCGACAACGTTGTCTTCTCCGCAACCGGCATCACCAAAGGTGACCTGCTGGATGGCATCACCCGTAAGGGCAATATGGCCACCACCGAAACCCTGCTGATCCGCGGTAAATCGCGCACCATTCGCCGCATTCAGTCTGTTCACTATCTGGATCGTAAAGACCCTGACGTGCAGGCGCACATTCTGTAAAACCGTTTGATCGATAGAGCTTTCCGGCCCAAATGGGCTGGAAATCTTCACCACAAGTCCGGAAGATAGAACAGAGAAAAAGCACAGGAGAAGATCATGGCGGACTGGGTAACAGGTAAAGTCACAAAGATACAGTTCTGGACCGATGCGCTATTTAGTCTCACCCTGCATGCTCCCGTCCATCCGTTTACGGCCGGGCAATTTGCGAAGCTGGGGCTGGATGTTGACGGCGAGCGCGTGCAGCGCGCCTATTCCTACGTTAATGCCCCCGATAACCCGGATCTCGAGTTCTATCTGGTCACCGTCCCGGACGGCAAACTCAGCCCACGCCTTGCCGCGCTTAAGCCCGGTGACGATGTGCAAATTGTCAGTGAAGCGGCCGGTTTCTTCGTACTGGACGAAATCCCGGACTGCGACACCCTCTGGATGCTGGCAACCGGCACGGCCATTGGCCCCTATCTCTCTATTTTGCAGTACGGCAAAGACCTTGAGCGCTTTAAAAACATCGTGCTGGTTCACGCCGCGCGCTATGCCGCAGACTTGAGCTATCTTCCGCAGATGCAGGCGCTGGAAAAGCAGTACGGCGGGAAACTGAAAATTCAGACCGTGGTCAGCCGCGAAACCGCAGCAGGTTCACTGACGGGCCGCGTGCCGGCATTGATTGAGAGTGGTGCACTGGAAGACGCAATTGGCTTGCCGATGAGCGCTGAAACCAGCCACGTCATGCTGTGTGGCAACCCGCAGATGGTTCGCGACACGCAGCAGCTTCTGAAGGATACCCGGCAGATGACGAAACATCTTCGCCGCCGGCCGGGCCATATGACTGCCGAACACTACTGGTGATCAGCGGTATTTCACCTCAAGGGTGTCTTTGCCGTATTTGTTTTCGCTCTGGGTGCCGATAAACGCGCCCAGATCGACCACCATCATGACAAAAATAATGGTTGGTAGCAGTCTGCCCACCACCCAGGGAAGGATGGACGGAAGTATCGACCAGTTCCCGGCCACCAGCATCCACGCCAGAATAATCAGAAAAGCCCACGCGCCGGAACGGCCGCGATCGTGCAGACGTTTCACCACCACGGCCGCGGTTGGCCACAGTAAACAGACCAGCGCAAACGCCGCCGTTTGTGTGCTGAGCCATGCGTTGAAGGCCACGAAAAACAGAAGCAGCATGGCAACGATCCACGTCGCCATCCAGATCCAGAAGTCACGGCGTCCAATACGCCCTTTGAATGAAAACAACCACTGCTGTATGGTCATGTAAGGTTCCTTATTATCATATAGCGCGCATTTTACCCTGGAGTTGTGACCTTTTGACAAGCCGACCAGATATCGATTTAATCATGAACACTTACGGCCAGGGGCAATGTTGATGAAAAGTTCGGCACGTTCTCTTTTCCTGTGTTTAGCGATGCTCATCGCGGGTGTCCCCCTGCACGCCGCCGAAACCACTGCCCCGACGACAGCCCCCTATCTGCTGGCAGGTGCGCCCTCGTTCGATCAGTCAATCAGCCAGTTTCGTGAAACCTTCAATAAAACCAACCCCACGCTACCGCTGGATGAATTCCGCGCCATTGACAGCTCCCGGGATACGCCAACCCTGACCCGGGCTGCGAGCAAGATTAACGAGAATTTATATGCCTCCACTGCGCTGGAGCGCGGCACGCTAAAAATCAAAAGCATGCAGATAACCTGGCTGCCGATTCAGGGGCCAGAGCAGAAAGCCGCTAAGGCAAAAGCGCTCGAGTACATGAGCGCGATACTGCAGGCTTTTACGCCCGCGCTGACCAAAAAGCAAAGCCAGCAAAAGCTGCAAAAACTCCTCACTGCCGGTAAAAATAAGCGTTACTACGCCGATACCGAAGGGGCCATACGCTATGTGGTGGCAGATAACGGCGAAAAAGGACTGACCTTCGCTGTTGAACCGATTAAGCTGGCACTATCAGACACACTCGGAGGGGCGAATTAATGACAAAAAGCAAAGCCTTTCGAGGGAAAATCTCTATACTGATTCACAGACCATGCTGCCCGACAGGGCGGCCATATTCCTTAATTCGCTAATTTAGCGTGGAGAATTGAAATGCGACATCCTTTAGTGATGGGTAACTGGAAACTGAACGGCAGCCGCCACATGGTAAACGAACTGGTTGCGAACCTGCGTAAAGAGCTGGCGGGCGTGACGGGCTGCGCGGTTGCTATCGCTCCGCCGGATATGTACCTGGATCTGGCTAAACATGCCGCTGACGGCAGCCACATCATTCTGGGCGCACAGAACGTTGACGTTAACCTGTCAGGCGCATTCACCGGTGAAACCTCTGCTGAAATGCTGAAAGATATCGGCGCGAAATACATCATCATCGGCCACTCTGAGCGTCGCACTTACCACAAAGAATCCGACGAATTTATCGCGAAGAAATTCGCGGTGCTGAAAGAGCAGGGTCTGATCCCGGTTCTGTGCATCGGTGAAACCGAAGCCGAAAACGAAGCAGGCAAAACGGAAGAAGTGTGTGCTCGTCAGATCGACGCCGTGCTGAAAACGCAGGGTGCTGCAGCATTCGAAGGCGCGGTTATCGCGTACGAACCCGTCTGGGCGATCGGTACCGGCAAATCAGCGACCCCTGCGCAGGCACAGGCGGTTCACAAATTTATCCGTGACCACATTGCTAAAGCGGACGCGAAAGTGGCTGAGCAGGTAATTATTCAGTACGGCGGTTCCGTTAACGCATCCAACGCTGCTGAGCTGTTCACCCAGCCAGACATCGATGGCGCGCTGGTTGGCGGTGCATCCCTGAAAGCTGACGCTTTCGCGGTGATCGTTAAAGCAGCAGAAGCGGCTAAACAGGCGTAAAAACCGACTTCCCTCCCCCACCGGGGAGGGAAATTACACTTTCCCCAGCACGCTAAACCACAGATAATCCAGCGGCAGCAGCACCAGATACGTTGCAATCGCCAGCGCCAGACAGAGCAATATCCCCGCCTTTGCAGGCACCTTCCCTAAACCCATTGCCACCACAATCGGCGACGCCTGATACGGCAGCAGCGGCGTGGAATACCCCAGTACCTGAATCATGATCACCGACAACAGCGGGAAACCGGTGGCGTCCGAAAAACTCTGTGCCAGCGTGGTGTACAACGCCGGTACACCGTTCGCGGTCATAATGAAGTTGAGCGCCGTGGTAATACCGGTAAGCGCCAGGAAGCTGGTGAACGGTCTGCTGGCATCAAGCGGCATAATCCGCAATAACGCCTCCCCCACCGCGGAACCGATACCCGTTTGGGTCACTACAATCGCCAGCCCGAGAATCCCCGCCACGTAAATGCAGGTGCGCATGTTCACTCCCGCAGAAAACTCTTCACCGGTGATAAACCCAACGCGTGGCAGCATGACGATGACCGACGCCGCAAGGCCCGTCCACGCCGGTCCAATGCCATGCCAGCTCTCTGTCACCCACATCCCCAGCACCACCGCCAGCAGCCAGGCGAGACGTTTTTCATCCCGCCCCATCGGTTCAGACGGCGTAAGATCGGTTGCCGGTTTCGGGCTGCCGGGGAACAACCAGCAGATCAGGCCGATCAGAATGCCCCCTTTCAGGATCCCGAGGACGGGTGTATGCAGCAGCAGATACGGGACATAGTTCAGATGGATCCCGTACGAGCCCTCCGCGGCGCCACTCATCACCAGATTCGGCACGTTGGCAGGCAGGATGGTCGCCGAGAGCTGGAAGGTTCCGAACCCGACGGCCAGCGCCAGGCCATACCACGCGCGGGAACCGTCGGGGATGGCGGCCCTTTTGGCCATGGCGGCGACAATCGGCATCAGCAGCGCGATACGGCCCATATTCGACGGCATCACAAACGCCAGCGCGTAGCTTAGCCCCACCACGCTTGCCACCATCAATACCCACGAATCCGTGAGTTTTGCCGACAGCGCCCGTGCGGCCCTGTCCGCCAGACCGGTTTTACGGATTGCCACCCCCAGCACGAAGCCGCTAAACACTAACCAGAATGCAGACGAGGCAAAACCACCAAAAATCACCTCCGCCGGGGCGATTCTGGCGGCCATCGCCGCCGTGAAAAACAGCAGCGCGGTGATAAATTCCGGCAATAGCGACGTCGCCCACAGCACGATGGTGACGCCGACTATCAATGAGGGCACAAACAGAGGATGCGTTAACCAGAGCGACATTCCTGTCTCCTGTCGTTTTTTTCAGCAAGTCTACGGCGACAGGCAGGACGAGTAAACGCTATTTATGGTGAGGTCACTTCAGGATATCGCATTGATGATCCTGCAATTCCTCAGCCGATGCGCGATTCAGGGTCAGCAAGTTACGTTCGGTCGCCAGTAAGACAAACGATCCATCCGACTGCTGCGCCATGGCCAGCGCGAAGCGCCCCATATGGTCACGCGCTTCCGGCAGCTCTTCAGCCAGCATCATAAACGGACTGCGCTGTACCAGCTCATTTTCCGTCACGCGACGGGCGAGGTACTCATGCCCTTCCAGCCCGCCCGGGAACGGTAACCACTGGGTACTGATTTGCCCCTGTGCGGCATTAAGCTTCTCGCGCACGTCCGGGCGCAGGCAGGAGATATGGATATGAAAATGGTTCTGCGTACGGCCTGTCGGGGAGTTAATAGTGAGCGAAATTGCGCTGTCCGGCACCTCGGCCCCGCGCTTCATGCTCATAAAGTTGCGTGACTGCCAGGCCAGCCAGAAGAAGTTGGGCGTATTCGGCTCGGTCAACAGCGGGCTTTCGGTTCCTTTGATACGGTAAGTCGGCATCAGGAGATACTGCAGCGGCCCGTTGCGGTCTTTAAACACCACATAACCCGCATCAGGCTTCACCTGCGCGCACGGGGCCGGGTTACGGTGCTGGAGTTGATTCGGCAGACACTGGTCGAGAACGATATGACGCAACGCATTCGGATTACCCGCTTTCATCCAGTACCAGCCACCCGCGGCAAGAATGATGACAACCAGAATCAGTAATAGTATTTTTTTCACAATGCGTTCCCTGTTTTCGATAGTGGCGAAAGAGTAACGCAAAATGATGACCAAATAAAAAACCCGGCGGATTTCTCGCGCCGGGTCACCGTGTCTGTCCTGCTAACGTTTAGCGCTTGCTGATCTGATCGAAAGTTCCGCCGTTAGAGAAGTGCTCTTTCTGCGCTTTCGCCCAGCCGCCGAACTCTTCATCAATGGTGAAAAGCTTCAGTTTCGGGAAGACGCTTTCATATTTCTTCGCCACTGCCGGATCGCGTGGACGATAGTAGTTTTTCGCCGCAATTTCCTGGCCTTCTGGCGAGTAGAGATACTTCAGGTACGCTTCCGCCACCGTTTTGGTCTCTTTCTTCTCAACCACTTTATCAACCACAGAAACGGTAGGTTCGGCGAGGATAGATTCGCCTGGCGTAACGATCTCGAACTTGTCTTTACCCAGTTCGTGGGTGGCGAGCAGGGCTTCGTTTTCCCATGCGATCAGCACGTCGCCAATCCCACGCTCAACGAAGGTGTTCGTGGCACCACGTGCGCCCGAGTCCAGCACTTCAACGTTTTTATACAGCGCTTTCACGAACGCCTGGGCTTTCGCCTGGTCACCGTTGTTGTGATGCAGCGCGTAGCCCCAGGCCGCCAGGTAGTTCCAGCGTGCGCCACCCGAGCTTTTCGGGTTCGGGGTGATAATGGAAACGCCTGGCTTAACCAAATCGTTCCAGTCATGAATTTGTTTTGGGTTGCCCTTACGCACCAGGAAAACAATGGTCGAGGTGTAAGGCGCAGAGTTGTCCGGCAGGCGTTTGATCCAGTTTTTATCGATACGCCCACGCTCGGCGATGGCGTCGACGTCATAGGCCAGCGCCAGGGTAACCACGTCGGCTTCAATCCCGTTGATGACTGAAGTCGCCTGCTTACCGGAGCCACCATGAGACTGACGCACCACCACGTTGTCGCCGGTTTCCTGTTTCCAGTGTGCCGCGAAGGCTTTGTTGTACTGCTCGTACAGCTCACGCGTCGGGTCGTATGACACGTTCAGTAACTGGATGTCCTTAGCCAGAACGCTGGTCGATGCCAGCAATAATGTTAACCCCACGCCCCATTTATTCATCGCCCGGATCTCTTGTGTAGTGTTTTGATGCTTGCAGCGTGCCAGAAAGCTAACCAATGATTAAAGAATAAAAAAAGATTAGCTATAACGTAGAGGAATAAAAAACGAGCAGGCATAAAAAAACCGGGCGGCGATATCGCCTTACCCGGTCTTTATGCGCGTGGACTGCGGACCCGGTTAACTCAGCGCGACCGGGGGAAAGTCACCGCTCAGTACAGTTTTTTTGCGCAGTCCAGCCAGTCACCCTTGAACGGACGCTTCATGTTTTCAATGGCGTCGATGATGTCATGGTGAACCAGTTTTTCGTTCTGAATACCGACGCAACGACCGCCATGACCCTGCAGCAGCAGTTCAATGGCGTATGCACCCATACGTGATGCCAGGATGCGGTCGTATGGACCCGGGGAACCCCCACGCTGGATGTGGCCCAGAACGGTAGCGCGCGTTTCACGTTTGGTTTCGGTTTCGATGTACTTCGCCAGCTCGTCAACGTCACAGATATGCTCGGTGATGGCTACGATGGCGTGTTTCTTGCCTTTTGCGATACCCGCTTTGATTTCAGCCACCAGATCTTCACGGCTGAATTCCACTTCCGGAACCACCACGAACTCACAACCGCCGGCGATGGCCGCAGCCAGCGTCAGGTCACCACAGTAACGGCCCATCACTTCCACGATGGAGATACGCTGGTGGGAAGAAGAGGTGTCGCGCAGGCGGTCAATCGCTTCAACAACGGTGCCCAGTGCGGTGAAATAACCGATGGTGTAGTCAGTGCCTTTGATGTCGTTGTCGATCGTACCCGGCAGCCCGATGCACGGGAAGCCCATTTCAGTCAGACGTTTTGCACCCATGTACGAGCCGTCACCACCAATAACAACCAGTGCGTCGAGGCCACGTTTTTTCATGTTCTCAATAGCCACTTCACGGACGTGTTCATCACGGAATTCCGGGAAGCGCGCAGAACCGAGGAAGGTACCGCCACGGTTGATCATGTCGGACACGCTGTAACGGTCGAGCTGAACCATGCGATCTTCATACAGGCCCAGATAACCATCATAGATACCAAAAACTTCCAGGCCTTCCGTCAGCGCTGAACGGACAACCCCACGAATTGCCGCGTTCATGCCCGGCGCATCACCGCCGCTTGTCAACACACCGATTTTCTTAATCATGACTACCTCTGAACTTAGGAATGCAAAATTGAAATCTGTTGCCGGAAGAATTTATCGACCAACGAATACTGCAAATAGTATATCAATCACTTCCAGCTGAATTGATTCAGGTCAGACCAAATGGCGGTAATTTATACACAAAATGCTGGCCTGGCTCACTTTTTTACAACCAATTACGAAAGCTCAACATGTCCGGGTACAACCGAGCAGGGATCCTGGTGAATAATGACGTCTGAACCAGGAAAACGCTGCAAAATCGCCTGCTCGACCTGCTCAGCAATAACGTGAGCCTGAACCAGTGGCAGGTTGTCTTCCATTTCAATATGAATCTGAATAAAGCGGGTCGGCCCTGACTGCCGCGTTCGAAGATCGTGTGCACCTCTGACACCAGGCCAGGAGGTCACGATAGAAAAAATTTCATTACGTTCTGAGTCCGGGAGGGCGCGGTCCAGAAGCGATTGCACCGCTTCATACCCCATCCGTAAGGCGCTATATAAAATATAGATGCCAATCCCTAACGCAAACAACGCATCGGCCCGATGCCAGCCATACCAGGCCAGACCGAGCGCAATAAGAATAGCGCCATTCATCATAACATCAGATTGATAATGAAGCATATCCGCCCGTACAGCCTGGCTTTGCGTTTTGCGAACAACCCAGCGCTGGAACGTTACCAGAACAAGTGTGCATATAAGTGCCACAATCGTCACGACCACGCCCACGCCGGGATCGTTCATCGGTGACGGCGAGACGAGATGCTGAATACCGGTTAAAAACAGAAACAGCGCGGAGCCGGAAATAAACATGCTTTGCGCCAGCGCGGCCAGCGACTCGGCTTTCCCGTGCCCAAACGTGTGTTCTTCATCTGCCGGTTGCAGCGAGTAGCGCACAACCAGCAGGTTAGTCAGCGAGGCGGCAATATCCATCAACGAGTCCACCAGCGCCGCGAGAATACTGACTGAGCCGGTATACCACCACGCAAAAATTTTAATCACTAACAGGCTTGAAGCCACGATGGTCGCTGCAATCGCTGCCCGACTTACCAGTCTTCCATAGGATTGATTCATAAACGCTCCTGTCATGTCATGCCGCTAGTATAACGGAAGCATGGGGAGTCAAAGGATGAATAAACGGTTAACAAAGCAGAATGAAGGGCAAAAAAAACCCCCACATCATGTGGGGGAAGACAGGGATGGTGTCTATGGCAAGGAAAACAGGGTTTACTGGTTACTACGGGTACTGCTATTGCTACTGAAAAACGTTGTTTCTGAGCTTCGCTGCATCCGTGCAACCTCACGCAACTGGTCCATTCGCTGCTGATGTCTTGTGTTCAAAACCGCTTGCTGCTCGGGCGTTAGCAGGTGGAACATCTGGTTGCGGACCTTCGCCATCTCTACCTGGCGGGCAACCTGCTCCTGTGCCATTTTTTCGGCCTGAGCGCGTACAGCGCTTTCGTCAAATTTTTCTGCGGTGACAAGGCGGTGCATTGTCTCCATTTCGCTAACATTAACAGGGGGCTGGTCGTGTCGTGCCCTCTGCATCAGATCTCGCATCTGTTGACGCTGATGTTCGGTTAAACTTATGCCATCAAACATATGGCTTTGGCTGCTGTGCTGCGTTGCCCCCTCCGTTGAGGGCCCGTTATCGCCGGGGATAGCTACAGCGGCCTGGCTTAATGTACTGAACGCCAGCGTTGAGGCCATGACGGCAGCGGTAACTTTGCGCATCACTTGCTCCCAAAATCTTTCGTGTCGCGATTCAACGAGAGACAGTCTACGATTCAGGCTGCAAACATGCGTCAGGGGGTGTAAAACAACGTAAAGTCATGGATTAGATAGCCTTGATGTCGTAATTTCTGCCTCGGAGGTATTTAAACAATGAATAAAATCCTGTTAGTTGATGATGACCGAGAGCTCACATCCCTTTTAAAGGAGTTGCTCGACATGGAAGGTTTCAACGTTCTGGTTGCCCATGATGGCGAGCAGGCGCTGAGTCTCCTTGACGACAGCATCGATTTACTTTTGCTCGACGTGATGATGCCGAAGAAAAACGGCATTGATACGTTGAAAGAGCTTCGCCAGACACACCAGACGCCCGTAATTATGCTGACCGCTCGCGGCAGCGAACTTGACCGTGTACTTGGCCTAGAGCTGGGCGCGGATGACTATTTACCAAAGCCGTTTAACGACCGTGAACTGGTTGCCCGTATTCGCGCTATCCTGCGTCGCTCTCACTGGAGCGAACAGCAGCAGAACAGCGACAACAGTTCACCGACGCTGGAAGTCGACTCCCTGAGCCTGAATCCGGGCCGTCAGGAAGCGAGTTTTGACGGTGAAACGCTGGAACTGACAGGCACCGAGTTCACCCTGCTGTATCTGCTGGCCCAGCACCTCGGCCAGGTGGTATCGCGTGAACATTTGAGCCAGGAAGTGCTCGGCAAACGCCTCACCCCGTTTGATCGCGCCATCGATATGCATATCTCGAACCTGCGCCGCAAGCTGCCGGAACGCAAGGACGGGCACCCGTGGTTTAAAACCCTGCGTGGTCGCGGTTATCTGATGGTTTCCGCTTCATGATAGGAAGCTTAACAGCCCGCATCTTCGCCATTTTCTGGCTGACGCTGGCACTGGTTTTAATGCTCGTTTTGATGTTGCCAAAACTCGACTCACGCCAGATGACGGAGCTTCTCGACAGCGAGCAACGTCAGGGCGTGATGATCGAGCAGCACGTGGAAGCCGAGCTGGCAAACGACCCGCCGAACGATTTAATGTGGTGGCGCAGGCTGTTTCGCGCTATCGACAAATGGGCACCGCCAGGCCAGCGCCTGTTGCTGGTGACCAGCGAAGGGCGCGTGATTGGCGCCGATCGCAATGAAATGCAGATCATCCGTAACTTCATTGGTCAGGCGGATAACGCCGACCATCCTCAGAAGAAAAAATACGGTCGGGTTGAGATGGTAGGCCCCTTCTCCGTCAGAGATGGCGAGGATAATTACCAGCTTTACCTGATCCGCCCGGCGAGCAACTCCCAGTCCGATTTCATCAACCTGCTGTTTGACCGTCCGCTTCTGCTGCTGATTGTCACCATGCTGGTCAGCTCACCGCTGCTGCTGTGGCTGGCGTGGAGTCTGGCGAAACCGGCGCGTAAGCTGAAAAACGCGGCGGACGAAGTGGCGCAGGGTAACCTGCGACAACACCCTGAACTGGAAGCCGGTCCGCAGGAGTTCCTTGCCGCCGGGACCAGTTTTAACCAGATGGTGAGCGCCCTCGACCGCATGATGACGGCACAGCAACGCCTGCTGTCGGATATCTCGCACGAGCTGCGCACGCCGCTCACGCGCTTACAGCTCGGCACCGCGCTGCTGCGTCGCCGCAGCGGTGAGAGCAAAGAGCTGGAACGTATTGAAACGGAAGCGCATCGTCTGGACAGCATGATTAACGACCTGCTGGTCATGTCGCGCAATCAGCAGAAAAATGCGCTGGTGAGCGAAACGGTGAAAGCCAACCACCTGTGGCATGAGGTGCTGGATAACGCGGCGTTCGAAGCGGAGCAGATGGGGAAATCCTTTACCGTCAACTTCCCGCCGGGGCCATGGCCGCTGTACGGTAACCCCAACACGCTGGAAAGCGCGCTGGAGAACATCGTACGTAACGCCCTGCGCTATTCGCACACGAAGATTGAGGTAGCCTTCTCGGTGGATAAAGACGGGATCACCATCATCGTTGATGACGATGGTCCTGGGGTAAGCCCGGAAGACCGCGAACAGATTTTCCGTCCGTTCTACCGTACCGACGAGGCGCGTGACCGTGAATCTGGCGGCACAGGGTTGGGTCTGGCGATTGTTGAAACCGCCATGCAGCAGCATCGCGGCTGGGTGAAGGCCGATGACAGCCCGCTGGGTGGGTTACGGTTAACGCTGTGGCTGCCGTTGTATAAACGTTCGTAGTCGTTTAGCCGGGCAGCGGTATCGCTGACCCGGCTTGCCTCTCCTGCAGGGAAACTATTTCCCCCACAATCTCCGCGAATTATCTTCGATCTTGCTACTTAAACGGCGTTTCTGCATCGTTCGGGTCCAGCTCGTGGACAGCCCCGCAGCGGACAAAAGCCGATGGTACTGGTCGTCATCAAACGGCATATGCCAGGCAATCGCGCAGGCGTCATATACCGAGACATCACTCAGGCGCGATGCCAGCACCAGCGGCGCATCTGCCGATACCTGACCTGCCAGCACCACCCGATATAACCAGCCCGTTTTACCCGCGCTCTGCAGCCGGGCAGACATGTCACTGATACCGAAATGATAGTTTAGTTTGAAGCACGGCGAGCGCGGCTGCGTCACCTGAATCAGGGCATCGCCCCAGCGGTAGATATCGCCGATAAAGACGTTTTTCTCGGTCAGCCCTTCCGTTGAGAGATTCTCACCAAACGCTGGCGCGACAAACATATCCGCCTGTTCGGGAAACTCGGTTATCCAGTGCTGATAATGTTCCCGCGGATAGTGGCACAGCGCGCGGTCAGGCCCGCCATGGATTTTCTTTTCGGCCTGCTCATCGCCCACCAGCCCGAGGTCGGTTAACGTCAACTCGCCGTCGACCTGAACTTTCGCGATGGCGCTCGGGCGGCTGCCGTCGTACTCCCTTACCTTGCCTGTAAAGACATTCACCGGAAAATGCATCGCTGCTCCTTTCTGCAGATACAAAAAAAGCGAGTCATCAGACTCGCTTCTCACAGGCGTCAATGCAACCTTATTTTTTCGCGGCGAAACGCGCTGCTGCTTCGTCCCAGTTCACCACGTCCCAGAAGGCTTTGATGTAGTCCGGGCGACGGTTCTGGAATTTCAGGTAGTAAGCGTGTTCCCACACGTCCAGACCCAGGATAGGGAAACCGGATGCGCCAGAGATTGCTTCACCCATCAGCGGGGAGTCCTGGTTAGCCGTTGAAACAACCGCCAGTTTGTCACCTTTCAGAACCAGCCACGCCCAGCCAGAGCCGAAACGGGTCGCAGCGGCTTTTTCGAATTCCGCTTTGAAGTTGTCTACAGAACCGAAATCGCGCTCGATAGCCGCTTTCAGGTCGCCCTGCAGGGTGGTACCGGTTTTCAGGCCTTTCCAGAACAGGCTGTGGTTAGCGTGACCACCTGCGTTGTTACGCAGAACGGTTTTCTTGTCAGCTGGCAGCTGGTCCAGTTTGGTGATCAGCTCTTCAACAGGCAGGCTAGCGAACTCTGGCAGGCTTTCCAGCGCGGCGTTCGCGTTGTTCACATAGGTCTGGTGGTGTTTAGTGTGATGGATTTCCATCGTCTGCTTGTCGAAATGCGGTTCCAGTGCGTCGTAGGCATACGGCAGGGATGGCAGTGTATAACTCATAATCCTCTCCATTATTGTCGGGCGGCACAGCTGTTAATGCCGCGTAAGCAGTTGGTTCATTATAGTTAATTAAATGATATTGAAAATGATTATCAATGCCGTAGTTTTTATAAGGTTATTCGGTTTTCGATTATTGCTGAAATTGTGAGTCTGCTCACCCGGTTAACGCGTTGATTGCCATTCAAAACCAAAGTGCGGCAACCTTCCGAAGGTTACCCGACTGCTTAATTTTTACACTCATCGAGTCGGTGGGAAGCCACCGGCATATAAAAACGATGAGGATGTAAACATGAATCATGCGATTACGATGGGTATTTTCTGGCATCTGATAGGCGCGGCCAGTGCAGCCTGTTTCTATGCCCCGTTTAAACAGGTCAAACAGTGGTCATGGGAAACCATGTGGTCCGTCGGCGGTGTGGTCTCGTGGATAATTCTTCCCTGGACCATCAGCGCCATGCTGCTCCCGGATTTCTGGGGCTACTTCTCCTCCTTTAACGCCTCCACCCTGCTGCCGGTCTTTCTCTTTGGCGCCATGTGGGGCGTCGGTAACATTAACTATGGCCTCACCATGCGCTACCTCGGCATGTCGATGGGCATTGGCATCGCGATTGGTATTACGCTGATTGTCGGCACTCTGATGACGCCAATCCTCAACGGCAACGTTGACGTGCTGATCAACACCAAAGGCGGCCAGATGACGCTGCTGGGCGTGCTGGTGGCCGTCATTGGCGTGGGCATTGTCACCCGCGCAGGGCAGCTGAAAGAGCGCAAAATGGGCATCAGAGCCGAAGAGTTCAACCTGAAGAAAGGCCTGCTGCTGGCGGTGATGTGCGGGATCTTCTCCGCAGGCATGTCATTCGCGATGAACGCCGCCAAACCGATGCATGAAGCTGCTGCCGCACTGGGCGTCGACCCGCTGTACGTGGCACTGCCAAGCTACGTGGTGATCATGGGTGGCGGAGCGGTGGTTAACCTCGGTTTCTGTTTTTTCCGTCTGGCAAACGTGAAGACCTTGTCACTGAAAGCCGACTTCTCGCTGGCTAAACAGATGATTATCGGGAACGTGCTGCTCTCGGCGCTCGGTGGGCTGATGTGGTATCTCCAGTTCTTCTTCTACGCGTGGGGTCACGCCAGTATTCCGGCGCAGTATGACTATATGAGCTGGATGCTGCACATGAGCTTCTACGTGCTGTGCGGTGGGCTGGTGGGTCTGCTTCTGAAAGAGTGGAACAACGCCGGGCGTCGCCCGGTGGGCGTGCTGAGTCTGGGGTGCGTGGTGATCATTATTGCAGCCAACATTGTGGGCCTCGGCATGGCGAACTGATTACGCCGCGTTACGACTGCGATGACGCCACTGAACCGGCGTCATCCCCACCTCGCGGTTAAAGACCACCGAAAAATAGTTACTGTCCTCAAAGCCGCAGCGCATCGCCACATCGCTAACCATCAGTTCCGTATGCTGAAGCAGGTACTGGGCATGGCAGATGCGCAGCTGGCGCAGATAGTGGTTCACCGTCATCCCGGTCTGGGTGCGGAATTGCTGGCGCAACGCGCGCTCGCTGCACTGCGCCTGCTCGCAGAATTTCTCCAGCACAAAGCTTTTGTTAAGGCTGCCCGCCAGGGTGGTAATGAGCTTATCGAGCAGGGCTTCCTGCGCGGTAGCCGACGGGTTATCAATGGCGTAGCGATGGCGCGTCAACGTCATGACCAGCTGGGCGAAAAGCAGTTCTGCCATCTGGTGAGCCTCAGGATCGCTTTTCTGGCTCTCCTGCTCCAGCTGAGAAATCACCTGTCGCACCTGCGTCATGCCGTTACTGCTCAGTCGCCAGTGCGCCGCGCACTTCGTATCATTAAAACCCGGAATGTAAGCCGCCCAGTCGACGTTGAGTTTCAGCCTGTCGGGGCAGTAAATCACGTTCTGCAGGACCAGGTCGTTGACCGAAGCGTAGGCGTGTTTGTCTTCAGCACGGATGTAAAACAGATCCCCACGCGTAATGCGGTAGGGCCGATCGTTGAGGATATGCAAGCCATTGCCCCGCCACACCAGCACCAGCTCGCAGAACTCATGAGTGTGCTCGGCAAAGACGTTTTGCGGATAGCGATCCGCCACCGCGACGGCCTGGCCGGCGGAGGCAAAAAAATCCACTTTGCGAAGCATTATCTGAGCAACCACGACACCACCTCGACAGCAAATAACCTGACATTATTAGCGTTTTTGCCCACGGGAAACGGTGACAACCCTCGCGTTACTGCAGTGACGCGTCCTTTCCCTGGCGAATATCGCGCGGTGACCAGCTAAATTCCCGGCGAAACAGGGTCGAAAAGTGGTTACTGTCGCCGAAACCGCAACGATAGGCGATATCCGTGACGCTCTCATCGGTATGACGCAGCAGATGGCGCGCTTTAATCAGGCGCAGACGGTTCAGATAGCGCTGGGGCGTCAGCCCGGTTTGCTGCTTCAGCTGACGATGCAAGGTCCGAAGCGACAGCGAAAAATCATCCGCCAGCGTTTCCCAGCAGACATCCTCGGCGAAATGGTCCTCCAGCCAGGCCATCAGTTGAGTCAAACGCGCATCGTTATTCTCCAGCCCGGCCACCATGCTACTGCGGCGCAGCAGCACCAGCAGCTGCATAAACAACAGCTCACGCGTGGCGATGACGTGGGTCTCCTGTCCCTCGTCGCGCTGTTCCATCTGGCTCACCAGCTGGCGCACCTGCTGCAGCGTGGACTGATTCACCCGCCAGTGCGAAGGATAGATGCCGTCCTTCTCCTGCGGCAGGAGATGGTTCAGCCCGGACAGGAACTGGAACGCATCGGGCGAACGGTAGAGCACGTTAGTCAGGCACAGGTTGTCGGTATGTTCATATAAGTGCCGGTCATGATCGCGCACAAAGCAGACCGTCCCACCACTGATGGTATACGGCTGGCCGTTAAACACATGGATCCCCGTTCCGTGTTCAACAATCACAATTTCGTGAAAATCATGATGATGCTCAGGAAACGCCACCTGAGGGAGTCGCGGTTCAATCGCGACAGACGACCCACCCGAAGGAAAAAAATCCACGCTGTGCAGTACGGTCATAACGGCCCCCACCAATGAGAAATGTTCTCAAAATAGTAATTAAGGCCCCGCCCCCTCACCTTAAATTTTCGACCGTAAACCTCGCAAAAACTGTCCGTTTTTCAAGAAACAGGCTGAAAGATCAGGAAATGCGGTAAGCGTCACACTGCCTGCAAACCCCGTCACGCCTGGAAACTGTGAACTCCCTCACGTTCATCTTTGCTTTCTTGCCAGCCCCGGAAAACCGCTGTCACTGGCGAGAAGGTGGTGATGGGTTCCTTTTTTTACACTCACCGCTAATGACTTTAAGAAGGACACAACCATGACTTTTCGCCATTGCGTGGCTGTAGATCTCGGTGCATCCAGCGGCCGTGTAATGCTGGCCACTTATGACGGCAAGCGGCAGACGCTTTCGCTTCGCGAGATGCACCGCTTTGTTAACTGCCTGCAAAAGCAGGACGGCTGTGAGGTGTGGGATATCGACAGCCTTGAGGCAGCGATCCGCACCGGACTGCAGAAGGTCTGCGATGCGGGGATCCGTATCGACAGTATCGGCATCGATACCTGGGGCGTCGATTATGTACTGCTGGACAGCAACGGTGAACGCGTTGGTTTGCCGATAGCCTATCGCGACAGCCGCACCGACGGCCTGATGGCGCGTGCGATTGCCGGGCTTGGCAAAGAGAATATTTATGGCCGCAGCGGCATTCAGTTCCTGCCATTCAATACGCTCTATCAACTGCGCGCGCTGGTCGAACAGCAGCCGGCGCTGGTTCCCCGCGTGGCGCATGCACTGCTGATCCCGGACTACTTCAGCTACCGCCTGACCGGCAACATGAACTGGGAATACACCAACGCCACCACCACGCAACTGGTGAACATCAACTCCGATAACTGGGATGAACACCTGCTGGCCTGGACCGGGGCTTCACCCTCCTGGTTCGACACGCCGACGCATCCTGGCAATGTGATCGGGCAATGGATGTGCCCGCAGGGTAATGCGATCCCGGTGGTGGCGGTTGCGAGTCACGATACCGCCAGCGCCGTCATTGCGTCACCGCTTGCCGGTAACGACGCGGCCTACCTCTCTTCCGGGACCTGGTCGCTGATGGGCTTTGAGAGCAAAACCCCCTACACCAGCGATGCCGCGCTGGCCGCGAACATCACCAACGAAGGCGGTGCCGAGGGGCGCTACCGCGTGCTGAAGAACATCATGGGTCTGTGGCTGCTCCAGCGCGTGCTTAAAGAGCAGAACATTACCGACCTGCCCGCGCTTATTGCCGACACCGAAAGACTGAAAGCCTGCAGTTTCCTGATCAATCCCAATGATGACCGCTTTATCAACCCGGCGGACATGAGCGCCGAAATCCAGGCCGCCTGCGTCGACGCCGGGCAGCCCGTGCCATCGAAACCGGCAGAACTGGCACGCTGTATTTTCGACAGCCTCGCCCTGCTGTATGCCGAGATCCTGAGCGAGCTGGCCGACCTTCGCGGCCGGCCGTTCACTCAGCTGCATATTGTCGGCGGCGGCTGCCAGAACCAGCTTCTGAACCAGCTCTGCGCCGATGCCTGCGGGATCACCGTGGTGGCAGGCCCGATTGAAGCGTCGACGCTCGGCAATATTGGCATTCAGCTCATGACCCTGGACGAACTCGCCAGCGTGGACGATTTCCGCATGGTGGTCTCGGCGAACGCCACGCTGACCACGTTCATCCCCAATCCCTGCCATGAAATTGCCCGCTATCGGGCACAGTTTCAGCAAAACCGACTGACTAAGGAGCTTTGCGCATGACCACTCAACTTGAACAAGCCTGGGACCTGGCTAAACAGCGTTACGCCGCCGTCGGCGTGGATGTCGATGAGGCGCTGCGCCAGCTCGATCGTCTTCCGGTCTCCATGCACTGCTGGCAGGGCGACGACGTTGCCGGTTTTGAAAACCCGGGCGGCTCGCTGACGGGGGGCATTCAGGCCACCGGCAACTATCCGGGCAAAGCGCGTAACGCCACCGAGCTGCGCGCCGACCTGGAGCTGGCGCTGAGCCTGATCCCGGGGCCTAAGCGGCTGAACCTGCATGCTATCTATCTGGAATCTGACACGCCGGTCGCGCGTAACGAGATCAAACCTGCGCACTTTAAAAACTGGGTAGCGTGGGCGAAAGCCAACCAGCTGGGCCTGGATTTCAACCCATCCTGCTTCTCGCACCCGCTGAGCGCCGACGGTTTTACCCTTGCCCACGCGAACGACGATATCCGCCAGTTCTGGATTGACCACGTAAAAGCCAGCCGCCGCGTCTCCGCGTACTTTGGCGAGCAGCTCGGCACGCCGTCGGTGATGAACATCTGGATCCCGGACGGCATGAAAGACATCACCGTTGACCGTCTGGCCCCGCGTCAACGCCTGCTGGCGGCGCTGGATGAAGCCATCAGCGAAAAACTGAACCCGGCGCACCACATCGACGCCGTAGAGAGCAAGCTGTTCGGTATTGGTGCGGAAAGCTACACCGTTGGCTCGAACGAGTTTTACATGGGTTACGCCACCAGCCGCCAGACCGGGCTGTGCCTGGATGCCGGCCACTTCCACCCGACGGAGGTGATCTCCGACAAAATCTCCGCCGCCATGCTCTACGTACCCCGCCTGCTGCTACACGTGAGCCGTCCCGTACGCTGGGACAGCGACCACGTGGTACTGCTGGATGACGAAACCCAGGCCATTGCCAGCGAAATCATTCGCCACGATCTGTTTGACCGCGTGCACATTGGCCTCGACTTCTTTGATGCCTCCATCAACCGCATCGCGGCCTGGGTGATTGGCACCCGCAACATGAAGAAAGCCCTGCTGCGTGCGCTGCTGGAGCCCACCAGCGCCCTGAAGCAGCTGGAAGAGAACGGCGATTACACCGCACGCCTGGTGCTGCTGGAAGAGCAGAAAACCCTGCCGTGGCAGGCGGTGTGGGAGATGTACTGCCAGCGTAACGACACCCCAGCGGGCAGTCAGTGGCTGGATAACGTGCGGATGTATGAGAAAGACGTGCTGAGTCAGCGCGGATAAATATGCCCTCACCCTCTTCCTGTGGAAGAGGCCACTTTTACCCCCTCTCCCTGTGGGAGAGGGCCGGGGTGAGGGAAACGCTCACCACGATCACGGGAAATGAAACACTATGCAGACCATCACTAACGCCTGGTTCGTCCAGGGCATGATTAAAGCCACCTCCGACGCCTGGCTGAAAGGCTGGGACGAGCGCAATGGCGGTAACCTGACGCTGCGCCTGGATGATGCCGACATTGAACCGTTCGCCGCCGAGTTCCATCAGAAGCCGCGCTATATCGCCCTGAGCCAGCCAATGCCGCAGCTCGCCAGTACGCCGTTTATCGTCACCGGTTCCGGTAAATTCTTCCGTAACGTGCAGCTCGACCCGCAGGCCAACCTCGGGGTGGTGAGAGTGGACAGCGACGGCGCAGGCTATCACATCCTCTGGGGGCTGACGGACGATGCAGTGCCCACGTCTGAACTCCCGGCGCACTTCCTCTCTCACTGTGAGCGTATCAAGGCAACCCACGGCAAAGACCGGGTGATCATGCACTGTCACGCCACCAACCTGATCGCCCTGACCTACGTGCTGGAAAACAGTAGCGACTACCTCACGCGGAAGCTGTGGGAAGGCAGCACCGAATGTCTGGTGGTCTTCCCCGACGGGGTCGGCATTCTGCCGTGGATGGTGCCGGGTACCGACGAAATCGGCCAGGCCACCGCCATCGAAATGCAGTCCCACTCCCTGGTGCTGTGGCCGTTCCACGGGGTATTCGGCAGCGGGCCGACGCTCGACGAAACGTTTGGTCTGATTGATACCGCCGAGAAGTCCGCCGAGGTGCTGGTGAAGGTTCTGTCGATGGGCGGCATGAAGCAGACCATCACCCGGGAAGAGCTGATTGCACTCGGTAAACGCTTTGGCGTCACGCCGATGCAGTCGGCACTGGATTTGTACCCATAGCGGCCCGCGAAAGCGGCTAGGAGGCATGATGATCCGCAAAGCATTTGTGATGCAGGTGAACCCTGACGCGCACGACGAGTACGCGCGTCGCCATAACCCCATCTGGCCAGAGCTGGAGGCGGTATTAAAAGACCACGGTGCGCACCACTACGCTATCTATCTCGATGAGGCGCGTAACCTGCTGTTTGCGAGCGTTGAAATTGAATCGGAAGCGCGCTGGAACGCGGTGGCAAAGACCGACGTTTGTCAGCGCTGGTGGAAATACATGGGTGAGGTTATGCCCTCGAACCCCGACAACAGCCCGGTGAGTGCCGAACTGAAAGCGGTGTTTTACCTGCCCTAAAGCGTTAACGCTGCCGCATCCGCGGCAGCGTCCTGCGTTAGTTTGCCTCCACCGCAGCGCGGCGCGCCGCAATCTCCTGCTTACTGCTCAGCGTAAAGGCCGAGACCACCGTAATCGCCAGTACAAAACAGCCCAGCATCAGGTAGGTCTCCTGGAAACCGATCCGGTCATACATATTCCCGGCAAAAGCAGAGAGGAAAATCGCCGCCGACTGTTTGGCAAACTGGAAGCCAATCAGATAGATAGTGGCCGACAGACGGGTATCGAACACGCCGGTGATGTATTTGAACGCCCCCACCAGCAGGAACGGAACCTCCAGCGCGTGCAGCATCTTCAGGGCAATGACCTCCACCGCGGTGGTGGCGAACGACGAGCCGATAATGCGCGTCGCCATAATCAGCCCGGCAATCAGCAGCGTATTCTTCGCGCCGATACGGTTGATGATCCACGGCGAGCAGAACATGATGATCGCGTTGCAAATTTCCCCCGCCGTGGTGGCAAAACCAAAGGCTCGCGTTCCCTCCTGCGGCGTTGCGAAGAAGGTTTTAAAGAAGGTGGCAAACTGCTGGTCAAAAACGTCATACACGCAGGCCACACCGATGACGTACAGAATGAACATCCACATTCTGCGCTGACGGAACAGGTTAAAGACCGTCCTGGCGGTGATCTGCGGCTGGTTGGCCCCCAGCGCATTCATCACCTGCGCAGTCTGGTTTGGCTTCGGTTTCGCAACCACCAGCAACAGCATCAGCAGCAGCGCAGCCGCTGACCCCATCCAGAAGACATACGACGGGTCGATGCCAAACAGAATACCGCCCGTTGAAGCGCACAGCCCCCAGCCGAGACAGCCGAACATGCGCGCCTTGCCGTATTCAAACACGCTGTTACGGCTCACGCGTTCGATGTAGGCCTCAATCGCGCCTGAACCTGCTGAGAAGACAAAACCGATGTACAGACCGCCGCTCAGCGCCCCCAGCCAGATACTGGTTTTCAGCAGTGGCGCAAAGACATACAGGAAGAACGGCGCGAACAGAAACAGCAGCACCGTGATAATCCACAGCAGGTGTTTTTTCAGCCCCAGCTTATCCGAAATGACCCCAAGCACGGGCTGGAAGGCGATGGCCGAAAGCGAGATACAGGAGAATACGATCCCGGTATGGGTTTTGTTCAGGCCAATGACATCCGACAGCCAGATCGGCAGAAACGGAAAGCAGGTGGCCATAATGAAGAAGTAGAGAAAGAAGAACAGCCCGAAGATCCAGAAGTTAGGGTTGTCTTTGTGGGTACAGGTTGTTGTGTTCATTATTTTTATCCTCAACGGAGGGCCAGTCTCCCGGCCCATCACCCTTACACGCGTTCAACGCCAATCAGAATGGCGGTTTCCGGGTCCAGAATCGGCAGTGCGATCCCCGCCTGCATCAGCCACTCACCGCTGGCCGTCTGGGACGTTTCCATCCACGCCGGTAGCTTGCGCATGGTGTGCCCGCCCTCACCGGTGAGTCGAATGTTGGGGTGGTCGAGCAGCGTGATGCGGTACTGCGCCTGCGCGTCGAGCCCCGGCATGCGCAGCGGCATCATGAGCGTGTAATCCGGCATGGCCAGTTGGCTGACCATAAACAACCCCTGCGTTTTGTCTTCGCTCACTATACCCTGCGCCAGCGTGCTGGCATCCGGCATATCCACGCGCCACTGGGTACCGTGATGGATGACTTCCCGCCACTGCTTGTGCAGCGCGGCGTAATGGCGATAGCCTTCACGCTCCTGAGCATCGACGGTGAGCGGATCAAGCTCCAGTCCCATATGGCCAAACAGTGCCGTCAGGCCGCGGAAAGCAATGCTGTGCTGGCGGAAGGTGGCGTGACATTTATGATGACCGATATGCGCGCCCATCACTTCCGGCGGGAAGAAGTAGCTCATGCCACGCTGGATGGTATTGCGCTCCAGCGCGTCGTTGTTGTCAGAGGCCCAGAAGCGGTGACTGCGGGTCAGGACTTCATAATCGATTCGCCCGCCGCCCGAGGAGCAGGACTCAAATTCGATGTGCGGGAAACGCTCGCCCAGCACGTCTAACAGACGATAAAACTGCCGCGTCTGCGCATCCGCGGCGGCTTTGCCGTGGTGCCCGGGCTGTACCAGTTCGCGGTTCATATCCCACTTAACGTAGTCGATGGCATGTTCGCCCAGCAGCCAGCTCATGCGCTCGACCAGATAATCAAAAGCCTGCGGAATATTCAGGTTGAGCACCAGTTGATGACGGCCCGTTGCCTGGGTGTAGCCCGGCAGCGCCAGCACCCAGTCGGGATGGGCACGATACAGATCCGAGTCCGGGTTAATCATCTCCGGCTCAATCCAGATACCAAATTCCATGCCGCGCTTTTTCACATGGTTAATCACCGGCGTCAGCCCGTCCGGGTATTTTTTCTCGTCCAGGTACCAGTCACCCAGCGCCGCGTGGTCATCGTTACGGCCTTTGAACCAGCCGTCGTCGATGATAAAACGCTCCACGCCCAGCGCCGCAGCCTCATCGGCCATGCGCATGATGTACGCCGGGTCATGGCTGAAGTAGATCCCCTCCCAGGTATTGAGATGTACCGGGCGCGGTTTGTTTTCAGGGAAGCGGATAACGTTGTCGCGCAGATACCGGTGGAACGACTGGCTCATGCCGTTCAGACCCCGTGCGGAGTAGCTCGCATACAGGCGTGGTGTCCAGAGCGTTTCCCCCTCTTCAATCGCCATTTCTCCCGGCAGGTAGAGGGCTTCGGCCTGCAGATAGCGGCGTCCGTCGGTTTTGACTTCCGCACGCAGGCGGTGGTTGCCGCTCCAGCCCAGATGCACGCCCCAGACGTCGCCGTGCATTTCGTTAAATGAGGACGTACCGGCGATCAGCGCCGGGAAGTGTTCGTGAGAGGTCCTGCCGCGGCGGTTTTCAATCACAACGCTGTCGTGTTCAAGCTTCACGCGATGCGGCTGGAACTCACGGATCCAGCGTCCGTGGAACGCCATCACGTCCTGCGCGCGTTCAGCGACCGGTAGCGTCACGGCAAAACGATCAACCTGCCACGCCTGCGCCCGCAGGTTAGTTAAACCGTGACGCACCACCAGTACCCCACTTGCATCCAGTGCCAGCTCGCTGGTCAGACGCAACCCGGCATGTTCATCTTCCGCCGTTAACGTCAGGGTTTGCCCCTGGTGCTGCACATGGGTGGTTTTAAAGACAGGCGACCCGTCCAGCCCCTGGCGGTGCCCTTCAATACCGGGCGAACCAAACAGACCGTGTCCCAGCTCCGCCATCAGCGTCACCGGGGCGTCAACGTCGAGCCTGCCGTTCGCCACCGGACGAGCAAGACTTACCACATCTTGCGGTGAAAAGTGGTGAAGGTGCGGCCCCCAGTAGAGAATTTCGGCGAACGGGTGCGTGGTGATCACCAGGTCAACCGCCTTACTTTCGAGTCGAAAAATGGAATCGTGCATCAGACCTCTCCTGTCATCGGGATGATCTGAGTGTTGATCCGAAACGTTTCGGATACAAACCAAAACGTTTCGGATCTGTGATCGGCTTTGGAATTTTGCTGTGTTTAGGCCGTCTGGCCCGGGAAGAACTCTGGCTGCCAGAGCACCTGAAGCTGAGCGATATCGTCGCCGTTAATCAACTGACGCACCATGTCAGCGATCTGTTTCCCGACGCCCTGGCGGGTGGACTGAATAACCGCCGCCACATCAACATCGACAATGCTGTCCTGCGGTAAGCCGTCGTAAACCACCAGCGAAACGGCGTTTTCACCGCAGAGAAGACCCCGCTGCGCCAGCGCCATGGCCGCACCGTCGCCGTGAGTGTTGCAGTCGGTAATGATGGCCGTGGGGGGCTTCGGCAAGGAGAGAAGTTCATTCGTCGTGGCGTAACCCACGCGGCGCGAAGGCGGCATGGCGCGCAGCCATTCGCTGGATAACCCGGCTTCGCGTAGCGCATCCAGATAACCCTGGCGGCGCTGGGTGATGAAGGCCTGATTGTTGCTTTCACCCAGCAAGGCGATGCGGCGATGCCCCTTTTCAATCAGCCAGCGGGTGGCATTGTACGTGCCGGCATAGTTGTCGAAATCAAACCACGCATAGGGCTGCGGCAGCTGGCTGCGCCCGAGCGCGAGAAAGGGAAAACCGGCGGCCTGAAGCTGTTCCAGCCGCGGGTCATGATCCAGCGTGTGCGCCACAATCAGCGCATCCACGCGACGACTTTGCACCATACGCATATAGCTGTGCTTGTCCGCCAGATCGTCATCGGCAATCAGCAGGAGATCGATTTCATGTCGCGCCAGTTCGTGGCTAATTTCGCCGACCATGTCCATAAAGACGCTGTTATTGAGCGGAACAGGATGCACCGGAAAAACCAGACCCACGGCGTCGATTTTGCCCATCTTCAGGCGACGCGCGAAGGTGTTTGGCCGGTAGCCACGGCGCTGAGCCTCCGCTTCGACGCGGGCGCGCGTCTCGCGGGAGACATCGTCATACCCGTTAAGGGCGCGGCTGACGGTGGTAACAGACAGCCCCAGTTCTTTGGCAATGGCTTTAAGCGACATGATTTTCCGTATCTGCGTTAATTTTGTTCAGCCACCAGAAGCGCGTGCGTATCCGGCTCGAGGGCCTTAAAGATATGCGGCTGGTCAGCGGGATAGCAAATGTAATCCCCCGGGCCAAGCTCTTCCGCCGCGTCGATCAGACCAACCAGCGCTCTACCCTGCGTCACAATAATATGCTCCACTGAGCCTGCCGGATGTGGCTGAGAAATGCGGTCGGCACCCGGCTGGGTGAGTAACAGGTAGATGTCACGACGCGCGCCCGGCGGGCACGCCGCCAGCAAAATGGCTTCATAATTGGCCTGTCCGGCAACCACCTTCGTTCCTTCTCCACGGCGGATCACCTGAGTGGTCGGCTGCTGCGGTTCAAGCAAACGGGCAAAAGGAATGTCCAGCGCCACACAGAGTGACCAGAGCGTCTCCAGGCTGGGATTCCCGTTGCCGGATTCCAGCTGCGACAGCGTGGATTTAGCGATCCCGGCACGGCGCGCGATTTCCGCCAGTGAAAGTCCGGTTCGCAGGCGTTCTCGCACCAGACTTTTAGCGATCACGCTGATTGGCTGCGTCATAAAAACGGCCCCTTTGTTCTATAAATCGAACGAATCGTTCATCTTGAAAAACGGTTCTGATGCGTTCATTATAATGGAAATACGTTCGATATGGCTAAAATAGTATGAAGCATCATCTCTCCACCCTGAAAGGCGACACGATAAAAGCAATCATCCTGGTGTGTCTCGCGGTAGGCGTCGTCGGGATGTCCTATGGCTCGCTGGCAATGGCCTACGGTTTCCCGGTCTGGGTCCCGTTTTTACTCTCCATTACCGTGCTGGCGGGTGCCTCTGAATTTATGTTTATCGGCATTGTGGCAAGCGGCGGTAACCCTCTGGCGGCGGCGGCTGCCGGATTACTGGTTAATGCACGCCATGTACCGTTTGGGGTGACGGTGCGTGAACTGGTGGGTAAACGTGGCCTGAGTTTTCTGGGTTGCCACATTATGAACGACGAAAGCGTGGTGTTCGGGTTGTCGCAAAAAACGCCCGAACAGCGTAAGGCGGCTTACTGGTTATGCGGTTTAGGCGTGGCGATCGTCTGGCCGCTGGGTACATTGCTGGGCACCATGGTTGGCAAACTGTTGCCGGACCTTGAAACCATCGGGCTGGATGCGGTATTCCCGGCGATTTTACTGGCGTTAGTGGTGCCGGCTTTTAAAAATCGCACCACCCTGATCCGCGCCTGCAGCGGTGCTGCATTGTCACTGGCCGCCGTGCCGTTTGCCCCGGTGGGTTTACCGGTTCTGCTCTCTTTACTCGGTCTTGCTGCGAGGAAAAAATAATGGGGAATATGACGGTCTTTATTCTCGGTATCGCCGTGCTTTCCGTGGGAACCTATTTAATGCGTCTCGGCGGGGCAAAACTCGGCAACCGACTGGCGCTGTCAGACCGCTCTCAGGCTCTGCTTTCAGATGCGGCAACGGTTTTGCTGTTTTCCGTCGCACTGGCGACCACCTTCTATGAAGGTGAGCATTTTGCCGGTATGGCGCGCGTACTGGGCGTGGCGTTTGCAGTGTTTCTGGCATGGCGAAAAATGCCGTTAATTGTGGTGATCGTGGCGGCAGCGGTCGTGACTGCATTGCTGCGTCTGGCGGGTATCCAATAAAAAAAGCGCCCCGGGGGCGCTCTTTCGACGGTGTGGCAGCTTATTTGTTCAGTTCAGCGGTCATGTGTACGCGGTTACCCGTAAACGCCTGGGTAATTTTGTAAGATGACGCGCCCGCTTCCTGAGCCTGTGCAGCAATTTTGGCTTCTGCGCCATCAATGGTAGTGGCGGTTGCGGTCACAGTTTGTGCAGCGAAAGAACCGAAAGATGTAGCCAGAGCGATTACTGCGACAAAAGTTTTGATGCTTTTCATGATATAAACCCTTTCAATTAGTTGTTTGTTTAAGGCACCGTGCCTTGATGAGATAAATAGTAGACCTCATCATGAACAACTAAAAGCGGAAGGATTTGCTATTCTTTTTCAAATTTACTGATTAACTATTAATCGCTGCGGATGGGTATAAATCGTCGCCCTTCCCGGCTTACAGAACCCCACCAGCGTCAGGTTACAGCGCTCCGCTACTTCCACCGCCAGCGTGGTCGCGGCCGATACGGCAAAAAGGATTTCAACGCCGCACATCGCCGATTTTTGCACCATCTCGTAGCTGGCGCGGCTGGAGACCAGTGCCGCCCCCTGCTGCCAGAGTTCGCTTTCACGCGCCCGGCGGCCCATCAGTTTATCCAGCGCCACATGGCGGCCGACATCCTCATGCCCCCCGGCAATATCGCCCGATGGCAGAACCCATGCCGCCGCATGCGTGCATCCGCTCAGCTGGCCGACAGGTTGCACGTCATTCAGATGTTCAAGGGCATGGTCGAGATGGGCCAGATTGAAGGTCTGGGTAAACGGCAGAGGTGCGACAGGCTTACCGATATCATTGAGCTGCTCTACCCCGCAAACCCCGCATCCGGTACGCCCGGCCAGCGCGCGTCGCCGCTCTTTGAGCCCCATAAACCGGCGGCTTGAGAGTTCGATTTGCACTTCAAGGCCGTTGCAGACCTTCACCACATCCATGCCGTAAATTTCTTGCGGGTGCTCAATGATGCCTTCCGAAAGGGAAAAGCCAATCGCGAACAGCTCCAGATCTTTCGGCGAGGCCATCATCACCACATGGGAAATACCGTTGTAAACCAGAGCAACGGGCACTTCCTCCGCCAGAAAATCAGGCGTGGTGTGGGTAATGTGGGGCGGTCTGTGTACCGACAGTTCCACGATACCGGCAGGCAGTGGCGACGAGTGGGTAACACGGTTTTGTTTAGACACAGCGGTATTCCTGAACAACCACGGAGGTGAGCCTGCTATTGCATCACAAACCGCAGGCCATACGCATAGTATGGATCAACTTTTCAGCACCCATCCTCATCAAGTTTACCTACTCATTTGGGAGAGGCGCAACCGAGGCGGTGATACAGCCCTTTAACATGCCGGGGTAATAATGTGACTTGTGTCACACTTTATAATCAACACAGTGATAATACGTTCACTTTGTATTAACGCCATTGGAACAGGCGTACCGACATTGTGGTATTCTGATGATATCCCTCGTAGAACTGAGGGATTAACGCAAATTTTTCTCCTTTGCGGTCACCGTTCAACCGCGAAGTCAAAACTACATATGTAAGCAATGTCGAAACAAGGAGTGACCCATGCAGGTCAGCAGAAGGCAGTTCTTTAAGATCTGCGCTGGCGGTATGGCAGGCACCACGGCGGCGGCACTGGGTTTTGCACCCGGTGTAGCGCTGGCGGAGACGCGGCAATATAAACTGCTGCGCACCCGTGAAACCCGTAATACCTGTACGTACTGCTCTGTCGGTTGCGGGCTGTTGATGTATAGCCTCGGCGACGGTGCTAAAAACGCCAAAGCGTCTATCTTCCATATCGAAGGTGACCCGGACCATCCGGTCAACCGCGGCGCGCTGTGCCCGAAAGGTGCCGGCCTGGTTGACTTTATCCACTCCGAAAGCCGCCTCAAATTCCCTGAATATCGTGCGCCAGGTTCCGATAAATGGCAGCAAATCAGCTGGGAAGACGCATTTGACCGCATCGCTAAACTGATTAAAGAAGACCGCGATGCCAACTTTATTGCGAAGAACGCTGAAGGCGTCACCGTCAACCGCTGGCTCTCCACCGGGATGCTGTGTGCGTCTGCTTCCAGTAACGAAACCGGCTATTTAACCCAGAAATTTACGCGTGCACTCGGTATGCTCGCGGTCGACAACCAGGCGCGTGTCTGACACGGACCAACGGTAGCAAGTCTTGCTCCAACATTTGGTCGCGGTGCGA